>NZ_JAPCJD010000051.1:0-31241 GCF_027707845.1 Aeromonas sp. QDB14
CATATGGATTTAGGGACTCAGAATACTTTTTTCTGAAAATCAAGGCGGCCTTCCCCGGAAAGCCGCGATGAACCTTTATTTATCCGTCATCTGTATCGTCAGATGATGACGGTGGAGAAGCTGTGCTCCTCGTCGGGCGGGACGGTGATCCCGTCCTCGGCGGTGATGGCCGCCTCGACACAGAGCATGGTGCGATAACCGTCGTCACTCATGTCGGCCATGGCGCTGGCCCCTTCCTGCCAGGGAGTCCAGACCACCACGCTGTCGTGGTTGCCGTTGACCACCCGGGTGGTGCGCTCACCATCCTGCACGCTGACCATGGCATCGGGCTGGCGGTAGATGCGATCCATGGCTGCGGTGACGGTCAGCGCGCCCTGTTGCAGTTCGTTTCGGCCGGTCAGCTTGTCCAGATAGGGTTCGCCGAGGCCGGTCACGGTCACCGCTTCCGGCGCACTGATCTGCAGGTAGGTGTGCAGGGCGGCATTGTAGGTGAGCGCTGACTTGCCGGTGTTGCGGGTGGTCAGCACCAGGGAAAGCTCCTTGCCGACCAGTACGTCCAGCTCCAGCTCGAAGGCATGGGGCCAGAGCGTCCTGCTGGCATCGTTGTCACGCAGGGAGAGGTGGACGAGTGTGCCATCCCCGTGATCGGAGACCCCATCCAGCGTCCACAGGCAGTTGCGTGCGAAGCCATGAGCCGGCTTGCCGCTGCCAACGCGAGCGGGGGAGGGGCCGAACCAGGGCCAGCAGAGGGGAATGCCGCCGCGAATGGGCTTGCTGCCATCCAGTATCGCCTTGTCGCTGAGCCAGAGAGAGGCCGGCTCACCATGGCGTTGGTAACGCAGCACGTGGGCGCCAAACAGGCTTATCTCGGCCCTGGCGTGCTCATTGTCTATGGTCAGCAGGGGCAGGCCATCCTGGCTCAGGGTGCAGTGGGCAGTCAGCGTACGTGTCGGTGTCATAAAGGCTCCAGTGCTCGGGGACATTCAGAAAGGGTCCGTGATTCAGAATACAAAAAGGCGGCCATTGGCCGCCTTTTTTCAAGCTACGCGATTGCGCATCCCAAATTACTTGGAGATGTGAGCGATCAGGTCCAGAACCTTGCTGGAGTAGCCCATTTCGTTGTCGTACCAGGAGACGACTTTTACGAAGGTCTTATTCAGCTGGATACCAGCCTTGGCATCGAACACGGAAGTCTGACGCTCACCCAGGAAGTCGGTGGAAACCACTTCGTCTTCGGTGTAGCCCAGCACGCCCTTCATGGCGCCTTCGGAGGCAGCCTTCATGGCCTGGCAGATTTCAGCGTAGGACGCTTCTTTCTTCAGGTTGACGGTCAGGTCAACAACGGACACGTCCGGAGTCGGAACGCGGAAGGCCATGCCGGTCAGCTTGCCGTTCAGTTCCGGGATGACCACGCCAACAGCCTTGGCAGCACCGGTAGAGGACGGGATGATGTTCTGAGCCGCACCGCGGCCACCGCGCCAGTCTTTGGCAGACGGACCATCAACGGTCTTCTGGGTAGCAGTGGTAGCGTGAACGGTGGTCATCAGGCCGGATTCGATACCGAAGGTATCGTTCAGAACCTTGGCGATGGGGGCCAGGCAGTTGGTGGTGCAGGAAGCGTTGGAAACGATGTCCTGGCCAGCGTAGGAATCCTGGTTGACGCCCATGACGAACATCGGGGTAGCGTCTTTGGACGGACCGGTCAGTACGACTTTCTTGGCACCGGCAGCGATGTGCTTGCGAGCGGTTTCGTCGGTCAGGAACAGACCGGTTGCTTCGGCAACAACGTCAACACCGATTTCGCCCCATTTCAGGTTGGCCGGGTCACGTTCAGCGGTAACACGTACGGTTTTGCCGTTGACGATCAGGTTGCCGTCTTTGACTTCAACAGTGCCCTTGAAGCGACCGTGAGTGGAGTCGTACTTCAGCATGTAAGCCATGTAGTCAACGTCGATCAGGTCGTTGATACCAACCACTTCGATGTCAGCACGCTCAGCGGCCAGACGGAAAACGAAACGACCGATACGGCCAAAACCGTTAATACCTACTTTGATAGTCATAATTGGTTACCTAACTGTTCAGTAGTCAAAGAAAATTCCGTTTGTAAATTTACTAGAACTCCCTCGCGAGTCAACCAACAATCTGCGCGAAATTGCGCTATATCATGAAAAACTGTGAAATTTATTTTCGGTTTATGTAACTGGCTACCAACTTTTGTTGAATGCATCATCAGCAAAGTCGGTGGCAGAGAACAACAATAGTGCCTGCCCGGTCACACATCCAGCCGGGGAGATATGTAAAAATGTGCGCGGTTTAGCATGGCCAAAGAGCCAATGTTCAAGTACCAACCATAAAAATTAATCACAAAATAGCGTAGACAGAATCCACAGCGGGAATTCTCAAACTATGACCACCCTGATTGAACAGCTGGCTGCCGCCAAAGGCATTGCCAGTGAGTATGTTGATGCCTGGGGCCAGCCGGCCCTGGTATCGGAAGAGAGCAAGGCCGCCATGCTGGGCGCCATGGGCTACCGCGTCGATGACGAGGCCGCCCTGTCCGAACAGCTTGAGCAGGAGCACCGCCAGCATTGGCTGCGCGCGCTGGATCCCGTGATGGTGGTACGCAGCGGCGACGCCGTTACTCTTGAGGTTCGCCTCCCCATCGAATTCGTCAACGATGCCCTCACCTGGCAGCTCCAGCAGGAGCAGGGTGCAGTGCTGTCCGGTCAACTCACCCCCATCGAGGGTGAGCTGGTCGGGGTGGCCGAGTTCGAGGAGATGGAGTGCCAGGCCTATCGCGTCACCCTGGATGTGCAGCCTGCGCTGGGTTATCACCAGCTCATCCTGCTCGAAGAGGGCAATGACGAGCCGCTGGCCACCATGCGTCTCATCGTCGCCCCCAAGTCCTGCTACAAGCAGGCGCCCATCGCCAATGGTCGCAAGGTGTGGGGCCCGAGCGTGCAGCTCTACTGCCTGCGCAGCCGCCACAACTGGGGCATCGGCGACTTCAGCGATCTCGGTCAGCTGGTGGAGAAAGCCGCCGCCTGGGGCGCCCACTTCGTCGGCCTCAACCCCATTCATGCTCTCTATCCGGCCAACCCGGAGAGCGCCAGCCCCTACAGCCCCTCTTCCCGTCGCTGGCTCAACGTCGCCTATATCGATGTGGAGGCGGTGCCCGAATTCCTGAGCAACGATCGCCTGAAGGCGGAGGTGGCGAGCCCGGCCTTCCAGCAGCACCTCACCTCCCTGCGGGTCAAGGACAACGTGGACTACACCGGCGTCATCCAGACCAAGATCGGCATGCTGCGCCAGGTGTTCGACCAGGCCAGCTTCAGCGCCGAGCGCCAGGCTGCGTTCGATGCCTTCGTGGCCGCCGGTGGCGACAGCCTGCAACAGCAGGCGGCGTTCGATGCCCTGCAGGCCCACTTCTATGCCAAGGGCGACAACGCCTGGGGCTGGCCGGTCTGGCCTGAGCAGTTCCGTGACTACCACAACCCGGCCGTTGCCGCCTGGATGGCCGAGCACAACCAGGACGTGGCCTTCTACCTCTACCTGCAGTTCCTGGCCGACGAGCAGCTGGCCCAGGCCGATGCCCGCGCCAAGGCCGCCGGCATGGTGATGGGGATCTACCGGGATCTGGCGGTGGGTGTCTCCGAAGGCTCCACCGAGATCTGGGCGAACCGGGATCTCTACTGCCCGAAAGCCTCGGTCGGTGCGCCGCCCGACATTCTCGGCCCCCTCGGCCAGAACTGGGGCCTGCCCCCCATGAACCCGAACCAGCTGTTCGAGGCGGCCTACCAGCCCATGGTGGATCTGTTCCGCGCCAACATGCGCTCCTGCGGTGCCCTGCGTATCGACCACGTGATGGCCTTGCTGCGCCTGTGGTGGGTGCCGCCCGGAGAGTCCGCCGCCAAGGGTGCCTACATCTATTACCCGGTCAACGACCTGCTGGGGATCCTGGCCCTCGAATCCCACCGCAACCAGTGCCTGCTGATCGGCGAGGATCTCGGCACAGTGCCGGAGGGGATCGACGTGACCCTGAAGGAGAACGGCGTCCACTCCTACAAGGTGTTCTTCTTCGAGCGCTCCAAGGACGATGGCGGCTTCATCTCCCCGGCCCACTACGCCGAGCAGGCGATGTCGGCCCTGACCACTCACGACATGCCGACCCTCAAGGGCTTCTGGCATTGCGACGATCTGGCGTTGGGACGCGAACTGGGCCTGTATCCGGATGAAGAGGTGCTCAAGACCCTGTATGCTGATCGCCACCAGGCCAAGCAGCGGATCCTTGACAGCCTGCATGCCCATGGGGTCATCTCTGGCAATATCAGCCACGACGTGAACTGGGTCGGCATGAACACCGAGCTCAACCACGGTCTGCAACTGCACATGTCCCGCGGCAGCTGTGCCCTGTTCAGCACCCAGCTGGAAGACTGGCTGGAGATGGACAAGCCGGTCAACGTGCCGGGCACCAGTTACGAATACCCCAACTGGCGTCGCAAGCTCTCCCGGGATCTGGAGGATATTTTCGCCGATGAGGCGCTCAAGAATCTGGCGGGCAAGATGAGCCGGGCCCGTGACGAGGCCAGCCGTTGAGCCTTAATCGCCAACATGTGACTCACTTTCATCCGCTTCGGCCCAGGCCGAAGCGGATGTTCAGCCATCAAAGGAAATGTCGATGCCCGTTGAACGTTTAGTTGCCGCCCGCTGTGCCGATCCCTTCTCCCATCTAGGCCTGCTGGCCAATCCGGATGGGCCAGGCCTGAAACTCACCGCCTGGTTGCCCGATGCGCTCGAGGTCCGGGTCAGAGACCTCAAGTCAGGCAAGATAGTTGCCACCCTGACCGCCGCTGACGAAGCGGGCCTCTTTGAAACTGTTTTCACCCGCCGCAAGAATCCCTTTCCCTACCAGCTCATCGCCAGCTACGCCGACGCCAGTGCCGACATCATAGACCCCTACCAGTTCCAGGCCGCCGCCTGGGAAGGGTTGGCGGAGCTGACCTGGCAACCGGAAAACCTCTACCACACCCTAGGTGCACAACTGCGCACAGTGGAGCACCTCGGCCAGCAGGTGGAGGGGGTGCGCTTCGCCGTCTATGCGCCGAGCGCCACCGCGGTGAGCCTCATAGGCGACTTCAACTTCTGGGATGGCCGTCGCCACCCCATGCAGCGCAGCCAGTGCGGTCACTGGGTGCTGTTCGTGCCGGGGCTCAAGGCCGGGGATCGCTACAAGTTCGAGCTCAAAGACCCCATGGGCAACCGGCTGCCCCACAAGAGCGACCCGGTGGGTTTCTACTGCGAGCAGTACCCCTCGTTCGCCTCCGTGGTCTATGACCACGATCAGTACCAGTGGCAGGATGCCGCCTGGCGCGAGAGCCAACGCAACGACAAGCGGGAGCAGCCGCTCTCCATCTACGAGCTGCACGTGGGCTCCTGGAAGCGCCACCCCAACGGCGACAGCCTGAACTGGCGCGAGCTGGCGGTGGAACTGGTGAACTACATCAAGGAGATGGAGTATACCCACATCGAGCTGCTGCCGGTCTCCGAGCACCCGTTCAGCGGCTCCTGGGGCTACCAGCCGGTGGGCATGTTCTCCCCCACCAGTCGCTACGGCAGCGCCGACGACTTCAAATACTTCGTGGACCAGTGCCACCAGGCCGGGATCGGCGTCATCCTCGACTGGGTGCCCGCCCACTTCCCGTCCGACGCCCACGGCCTGGCCCGCTTCGACGGCACCCCGCTCTACGAGTACGAGGATCCGCGCCGTGGCTGGCACCCGGACTGGAACTCCTACATTTATGACTTCGGTCGCGATACCGTGCGCCAGTTCCTGGTGGCGAGCGCTCTGTTCTGGCTCGACAAGTTCCACGTCGACGGCCTGCGGGTGGATGCGGTCGCCTCCATGCTCTATCTGGACTACTCCCGCAACGCCGGCGAGTGGGTGCCGAACGTCGATGGCGGCAACCACAACTACGAGGCGATCAGCCTCTTGAAGTGGACCAACGAGGAGGTGTACGGCAAGTACCCCCATGCCATGACCATCGCCGAGGAGTCCACCGCCTTCGCCGGGGTTTCCCGTCCCACCTTCCTCGGCGGCCTGGGTTTTGGCTTCAAGTGGAATATGGGCTGGATGCACGACACCCTCAGCTACATGCAGAAGGAGCCCATCCACCGCCGTTACCACCACAACGACATGACCTTCTCCATGGTGTACCACTATGACGAGAACTTCATCCTGTCCCTCTCCCACGACGAGGTGGTCCACGGCAAGCACTCCCTGCTCTACAAGATGCCCGGCGACGAGTGGCAGCAGGCCGCGAACCTGCGCGCCTACATGGGCTTCATGTATGCCCACCCCGGCAAGAAGCTGAACTTCATGGGTACCGAGATCGCCCAGAGCAATGAGTGGAACCACGACGCCCAGCTGCCCTGGCACCTGTTGCTGTATCCCAAGCACGGCGGCCAGCAGCGGCTGATCCGGGATCTCAACCACCTCTATCGTCACGAGGCTGCCTTGTATCAGGCCGATTATGAACAGGCCGGTTTCCGCTGGCTGGATCACAACGACGCCGACAACAGCATCTTCGCTTGGCTACGGGCGGACAAGCTGGGGGCGCATCCCCTGATGGTGGCCTGCAACTTCACCCCGGTGCCTCGGGTCGGCTATCGCCTCGGGGTGCCGGCGGCCGGCCACTATCGGGTGGTGCTCAACACCGACAGCGAGCATTACTGGGGCAGCAACTATGATGTGGGTCTGGTCTTCGTCGCCGAGCCGACGCCCTGGCAGGGCATGGCGCACAGCATAGTGCTGGATCTGCCGCCGCTCGCGACCTTGTTCATCAAACAGGAGTCTTGATGTTCGCAATGGAAAACGGGGTGGATCACCCGCTGGGCGCCCGGCTCGACGAGACGGGCTGCCACTTCTGCGTCTGGGCACCGCAATCGGACAAGGTGGAGCTCTGCCTGTTCGACGAAGAGGAGCAGGAGCAGGCCCGGCTGGCCCTGCCCGGCCGGCGAGGCCAGTACTGGTTCGGCCATGTGCGCGGCGTCAAGGCCGGTCAGCGCTACGGTTATCGGGTCCATGGCAGCCCCCAGGACGGCCTGTTGTTCGACCCGGACAAGCTGCTGATCGACCCCTATGCCAGGGCACTGAGCCGTCCTACCTACTGGGACGACGCCCTCTATCAGGGGGACAGCGCGGCCATGGTGGCCAAGTCCGTGGTGGTGGACGATGCCTTCGACTGGCAGGGGGTCGGCAAGCCCGGCATCCCGCCCGAGCGGGTCGTGCTCTACGAGACCCACGTCAAGGGCTTCACCCGCCAGCACCCCGGGATCCCCAAGGAGCTGCAGGGCACCTATCTGGGCATCAGCCACCCGCTGATGATCGAGCACCTGCAGTCGCTGGGGGTCACCTCGGTGCAGCTGATGCCGGTGGCGGCCTTCATGTCCGAGCCCAGGCTCGAGCAGCTCGGGCTCACCAATTACTGGGGCTACAACCCCATCGCCTTCTTCGCCCCCGAGCCGCGCTACGCGGCGAAGGAGGCGGTAACCGAGTTCAAGACCATGGTGCGGGAGCTGCACCGGGCCGGGATCGAGGTGATCCTGGACGTGGTCTACAACCACACCGCGGAATCCGGCTTCGACGGCCCCATGCTGTCGTTCAAGGGGTTCGACAACGCGGGCTACTACGCCTTCGAGTCGGGGGCCCACGGGCCGGACTACCACCGTCACGCCAACGTCACCGGCTGTGGCAACAGCGTCAATCTGGATCATCCCAACACCCTGCGGCTGGTGCTCGACGCCCTGCGCTACTGGGTCACCGAGATGCAGGTGGACGGTTTCCGCTTCGATCTGGCGGTGACTCTGGCGCGGGAGGCGGGGGAGTTCGATCCCATGAGCGCCTTCTTCAAGGCCATGATGGCGGATCCCGTGCTGGCGCGGGTCAGGCTCATCGCCGAGCCCTGGGACATCGGCCCCTTCGGCTATCGTCTCGGCCAGTTTCCGAGCCAGTGGCTGGAGATCAACGATCGTTACCGCGACACGGTGCGCGCCTTCTGGCGCGGGGATGCGGGCAAGATGGGGGATTTTGCCACCCGTCTGGTGGGCTCGCGGGATCTCTTCCCGAAGAACTGGCGCTCCCCCCACACCAGCGTCAACTACCTCTGCTATCACGACGGCTTCACCCTCGAGGATCTGGTCTCCTACAACCAGCGCCACAACCAGGCCAACGGCGAGGACAACCGGGACGGTCACGGCAACAACCTCTCCAGCAACCACGGGGTGGAGGGGCCGACCCTGGACCCGCGCATCAACAACCTGCGCCAGCAGCAGAAGCGCAACCTCATCGCCACCCTGCTGCTGTCACAGGGGACGCCGCACTTCCTGGCCGGGGACGAGATGGGCCGCAGCCAGCTCGGCAACAACAACGCCTACTGTCAGGACAACCAGATAAGCTGGGTGAACTGGCAACTGCGCCCGGAGGACGAGCGGCTGCTTGCCTTCACCCGCCAGATGATGGCGCTGCGGGCGGAGTCCGGGGTCTTCTCCAACCTGCAACTGAGCGACGACGGCTGGAACGGTAAGGCGACCAGCTGTCACCAGGTGAACTGGTATCACCCGGACGGCCATCAGCTCACCGATCAGGACTGGCACGCCCCCATGGGGCAGGCGTTTGCCATGGACATCGGCATGATCGGCTGCACCGGGGAGCGCTGGTACGTGCTGTTCAACGCCAGCGACTATGACATCCAGTTCCGCCTGCCGCCGCCGGGGGAGGGCATGGAGTGGATCCAGACCATCGACACCGCCACCAACGACGGTCTGCCCTTCCTGCCGGACGACATCAAGCGGCAGGTGGCGGTGGGGCGTGCCCACTCCCTCAAGCTGCTGGAGCGGGTCGCCCTGCCGGCGGCGGTGCTGGCGAGTGAAGGGGTGGTGGCAGCGGATGTTGTCGCCGTGTTGCCAACGGGATCACAGTTCCCGCTGGCGGGGTAGAGCCAGGCGCCCTGACTGGGTATGCTGGGCACCGCTACACATGGCAAGGAGTCCATATGAATGGCAATAATCCTGGACGGTTGCGTAGCAATCCCGAGAACCGCGCAGTTTCATATCTGCCCGGTCAGCATGACGAGGAGTCAGTATGAGCGGTAACAATCCCGAGCAGTGGCGCAGCAAGTTGAGCGCCGAGCAGTTTCACGTCTGCTGGGAGAAGGGGACCGAGCGGCCCTACAGCGGTACCCTGCTGCACAACCGCAAGAGCGGCGACTACCTGTGCGTCTGCTGCAAGAGCGTGCTGTTCCACTCGGATGCCAAGTTTGACTCGGGCTGCGGCTGGCCCTCGTTCGATCGGGCCATCGAGGGGACGGTGACCTACACCGAGGACAACAGCCACGGCATGAAGCGGGTGGAGATCACCTGCAGCCAGTGCGGCTCCCACCTCGGCCACGTCTTCCCCGACGGGCCGACCGAGACCGGCCAGCGCTACTGCGTCAACAGCCTGAGCCTGGATTTCGAGCCCGACGCCTGATCCCCGACACGACCAGCGGCGCCTCCCTTCGGAGGCGCCGCTTTTTTATCTCCCCCTGTCAGGTACCGGGCTATGCCAGCGGCAGGTAGATGTCGGTGACCAGCTCATGGGTGGGCACCTCGTGTACAAAGTTGTGGTAGTGGAAGAAGAGCGGAAAATCCCGCAGCTCTTCGCCGCTGGCGGGCAGCCAGTCGCGGTAGAGCGCCCGGGCACAGTCGGCCAGGAGGTCGTGGGAGCCGTGGTGGCGTACCACGGCGCAGCGCCCGGCCGGGATGAGGGCATTCTTCACACCCCACTCATTGTCCTCGGCGACGGGGGCCTCGACGCTGCCACAGAGGGTAAAGCGAAACGCCGCACCCTCCGTCGTGGCGGGGTCGTCCGGCGCCAGGCCATAGGTCCGGCTGGTGGCGACCGGGGAGCCGCCCGTGGCCTTGCGCCACTGGATGAAGCGCGCCGCGGTGTCGTTGATGCGCTCGGGCAGGCCCTGATGGGTCAGGGCGGCGACGGCGGTCTGCGGGAACTGGATGATGTCGACTCGCATGGGGTCAATCCTCTTTGTGGGGGGCCGTGGCAGGCAGCGATGCCAGCTGGCCCAGTCCGGGTGCTGCCTGAACTGGCTGGGCGTCAGGCCGAACGTCTGCTTGAAGGCGCGACTGAAAGATTCGCCATGCTGGAAGCCGGCATCGAGGGCGATATCAGTCACCTTGTCCAGAGGTGCGAATGCCAACCGGTAAGAGGCCCGCTTCAGCCGCAGCAGCTGGATGTAACGCCCCAGCGGCACGCCGCAGTAAGCGGCAAATTGCCGATGAAAGTGAAAGGGCGAAAAGTGCGCCACGGCGCTGAGCCGCTCCAGCGACAGGTCGTCGTCGAGATGGCGCTCGATGTGCTCGGTCA
The DNA here is from genome assembly GCF_027707845.1 of Aeromonas sp. QDB14. Taxonomy (NCBI): domain Bacteria; kingdom Pseudomonadati; phylum Pseudomonadota; class Gammaproteobacteria; order Aeromonadales; family Aeromonadaceae; genus Aeromonas; species Aeromonas sp. QDB14. The sequence goes on from NZ_JAPCJD010000051.1 coordinate 10,421, forward strand.
CCGTTTGAAAGCGTCGGCGGTAGGCCTCTGTCTGGTTGTGATCCATGGTCTCTCCTCTGTGCTGCTCACTATCGGCCAACGGGCCCGAGCTGTCCTGACGGATCTTGCTCTCTTTGGTTCCCCTCGGGGATAAGAGCCATGACCGCCAGCCCGGCGGGCGCTGCCTGACTTGTCGCGGGTTCGTCAGGCCAGCAGCAGGGCTGTCCCCGTCAGCAGGGCGGCGAGGGGCAGAACGGGGAGCCGTGGCACCCGCAGCAGGTAGAAGCCGACGGCGGCCAGCGCCAGATCGGTGGGGGAGATCACGGCGCTCTGCCACACCGGCTGATAGAGGGCCGCCAGCAGCAGCCCCACCACGGCGGCGTTGATGCCGGCCACGGCCCCCGCCAGACGGGGGCGGGCCAGCCAGTGCTGCCAGCAGGGGCCCAGCGCCCAGAGCAGCAAGAAACCCGGCAGGAAGAGCGCCAGGGTCGCCAGCAGCGCCCCGATGAGGGGAGTGGCGGGCAGCAGCACGGCGCCCAGGTAGGTGGCCAGGGTGAACATGGGGCCGGGTACCAGCTGGGCCAGGCCGTAGCCGGTCAGGAACTGCTGCTCGCTCAGGTGGTGACCCAGGCTCTCCTGCAACAGGGGCAGCACCACGTGACCACCGCCAAACACCAGGCTGCCTGCCCGGTAAAAGTCGGCCAGCAACTGGCTGACGGGGCCGCTCGCCACCAGGGGCAGGCCGACGAACAGCAGGGCGAACAGCAGCAGGGTCGGCCAGTGAGGCTGGCGATCCGGAGTGGACGCGAGGCCCTGACTCCCCGGGTGCGGCTCGCGCAAGGCACAGAGCAGGGCCGCGCCGAGCAGCATGGCGACCTGGGTCAGAAGACCGGGGGCGCACCAGAGGGCGGCGGCGGTGGCCACCATGACCCCCTGTTGCAGCGCCGTCTTGCAGAACTGGCGGCTCATGGTGAGCACGGCATCCGCCACCACGACGAGCGCCAGCAGCTTGAGGCCGTGCAGGGCGGCGTCCAGCCAGAGGCTGCCCGCAAGCTGACCCAGACCGACGGCGGCCGCCAGCAACAGCAGGAAGGAGGGGAGGGTAAAGCCGACGAAGGCGGCCAGGGCGCCGCCGATGCCGGCGCGGTGGCGGCCGATGGCAAAGCCGAGCTGGCTGGAGGCCGGACCCGGCAGCAGTTGGCACAGGGCCAGCAACTGGGCGAACTCCCCCTGGTTCAGCCAGCCCAGCCGCTGGACAAAGGTGCGCTGAAAATAGCCGATATGGGCGGCCGGCCCGCCAAAACTGATGCATCCCAGCCACAAGAACTGCATGAATACCTGTCCCATCTTCCCCTCCTCGTCATCATCCTGGCCCGGATAATATGACAAAAAAGTGACAGTTTGGTGACGGTACGCCCTCCCGCGCAGCCTGCCATCAACAGGGGCTGGCGGGGTGGCTGGTCGCCTCCGCCAGCTGACGAGAGGTGCCGGGGTGACGCGCGGCAGCCTGCCGGTGAGGGTCAGGGGGCAGGTTGTGCCTGGGGCAGGTAGCATTGTCCCGCCAGCCAGCAGGCGATGGACTGGCGACTGGCATCGAAGTGAGGCTCGGGCAGAGTGTGCGGGTCGCACCAGATCCAGCCCTCGCATTTTTCCGGCTCCAGCAGTTGCGGCTCCCCGTCCACATCTGCCAGCAGGGTGACCGAGATGTAGTGCAGGCCGCTCTCGCGCCAGGTCTCCAGGTTGTTGGTGACGGCGATGACGCGAGGCTGGCGGATGACGAAGCCGGTCTCCTCCGCCACCTCCCGGATGGCCGCCGACTCGAAGGTCTCCCCCAGCTCCAGATGGCCGCCGGCGATGGACCAGTAGGGGGCATGGCTGCCCTTGCGCTTGCCGAGCAGTACCTGGCCCTGGCCATTGGTGAGAATGACGCCGACACCGACGCGGGGATAGGGGGTAGACATAGGGGAGGCTCCTTGCTGAAACGGCGGGGTGCGCCAGGGAAAACGGGCCCACCTTAGGGGGGATGGGCCCGTTGTGCAAGCCGCCTGTTCAAGGGCGATCGGATGCCGATTTTCCATCGCTTAAACGGATGGGTCTGGCGACATTCTATCTGTTAAATAGATGGGAAATGCCCCCGGATCAGGGCAGTTTGACCAGCATCTTGCCGGTATTGCGGCCCTGGAACAGTCCGATAAAGGCTTGCGGCATGCTGGCCAGCCCCTCGCTGACGGTCTCCTCGGCCTGGAGGGTGCCCGCTTCGAAGGCCGGCATGGCCTCGGCCAGGAACTCCCCGTAGTGTTGCCAGTGATCGGAGACCAGCAGCCCCTGCATCAGGATGCGCTTGCGGATCACCTGGGAGAGGTTGCGCGGGCCGCTGGCCTGGCCGTTGCTGTTGTACTGCTCGATGAGGCCGCACAGCACGATGCGCCCGTGCACCACCAGGTGGTTGAGGGCGGCATCCAGCATGGCGCCCCCCACGTTCTCGAAGTAGACGTGGATGCCTTCGGGGGCGAGGCGGGCCAGCTCGGCGTCGAGATCCGGGGTCTCCCGGTAGTTGATCACCGCATCGGCACCCAGGGTCTTGAGGTAGGCGACCTTGTCGGTCGAGCCGGTGGAGCCGATGACCCTGGCCCCCGCCTGCTTGGCGAGCTGGACCGCCATGGTGCCGACCGCTCCGGAGGCCGCCGAGACCAGCAGGGTTTCACCGGCCTTCAGGTGTGCCACCTTGTGCAGGCCCGCCCAGGCGGTCATGCCCGGCATGCCGAGGGCGCCGAGGAAGCGCTGGGGCGGCAGGGTGGTGTCGGGCAGGCGGGTGAGCTGGGCGGCGTTTGCCACGAAGGCATCCCGCCAGCCCAGCATGCTGCTCACCTTGTCCCCCACCTTGAAATCTGGATGGCGCGATGCCTGTACCGTGCCGATGGCGCCGCCGTCTAGGGGACCGTTGAGGGGGAAGGGAGGAACGTAGCTCTTGGCCTCGCTCATGCGGCCGCGCATGTAGGGGTCCACCGACAGCCACTGGTTGGCGACCTGTACCTCTCCCTCCTGCAGGGCGGGCAGGGGCACGTCCCGGAGGGCGAAGTCCTCCAGGGTGGGGAGACCGGTGGGGCGATGCAGCAGTTGGATTTGATGGCTGATGGCATTCATGGGCATTCTCCGGCAGTGGGGCCGCGCGTCGGGCGGCGGCTTGGCATTTTTGTTTGTGTGCAAACTAAAATCAGGGTAGTCCTGAACGCGGAGGCTGGCAACTGTTTTGTGTGCAAACTATTCAACCCCGAAGTTGATGGGGTATACTGCCCCCTTGTCGTCAGCGAGGTCCTCCATGAGCGAATTGAAAAAGCAGGTCTGTTTTGCCCTCTACAGCGCCTCCAATGCGGTGATGCGTGCCTATCGGCCGCTGCTGGACAAGCTGGATCTCACCTATACCCAGTACCTGGTGATGCTCTCGCTCTGGGCCCGGGACGAGGTCAGCCTCAAGGAGATAGGGCAGGAGACCGGACTGGATGCGGGTACCCTGACCCCCATCGTCAAGCGGCTGGAGAGCAAGGGGTGGCTGACCCGCACCGTCTCCCACGAGGATGAGCGGCAAAAGTGCATCAGCCTGACCGAGGCGGGACGCCAGTTGCAGCAGGAGGTCAGGGAGTGCTGTCTGGCGGACAGCTTGCGCAATCAGGTGGATCTGGCCGATGCTGAGTTGGCCCAGCTCAAGCTGCTTTGCGATCGCGTGGCGGCGCAGCTGGGGCGCTGATCCCTTTTCCCGTCAGGAGTGACCCGATGAAACCCATGCAATCCCTGCTCCCTCTGTTCGCCATCCTGCTGTGCGCCTGCGCCGATACCTCCTATCCCCGTTCCGAGTTGCAGATCGACGATGCCGATGCCTGGCAGGCCATCTGCAAGGACGGGGTCCGGGTGCGGGCGGTCACCGACGAGGGGATCTGTGCGGATCACCGCGGGGTGGCCATGTGGACAAATAAACCAAGGGCTGCACGGATGGCAGAAGAAGCGGCCAAGTAGTGTGACCTGTACGACATAAAATGACATGACCGGCCATGGGGCCGGTTTTTTTCGCGATCTTGCCAGCACTTTGGCACCTTGTTCATGGTGCACCCATTTTTCTCTTCCCATACTGGCCCTCAAGGTAGCAAACCAACAGGAGAGAGAGATGCAATCATCCATCGTCGGGCTCTCCATTCTGTGGGGGCTGGCCAGCTTTGGTGTTCAGGGGGATTTCATCGAGAGCCGTGATACCGCCTCCCCCTCCTGGCAGGCCGAGTCCAGAGTGGAGATGGAAGGGTACTTGATGGAGTCGTTGGGCGCCGATCGCTGGGTGTTCGACAACGGCAGCGAGAGCCTGGAAATCTCTCTGCCCAAAGGGCAGTGGGTGTCGACCGGTGAGCGGCTGCGGCTGCGCGGCGAACCCCTGCAGGAGCAGAGCGGCTGGTTGCTGCAGGTGCAGGATGTGAGCCAGGTCGAGGCATGACCAGGCGTTCGCCACCTGGCGGCGCGATGGCGCCCGGGGGCTGTGTTGACCGCGAATGCCCTTGATAGCAGAGACAAGAAGAGGAGGCCCTGGCCTCCTCTTGCTTTTGGTGCTCCCCGGATGCGGGGTGGGTTGTCAGCCCAGGTGGTTGAGAGGCAGGGCGGTCTTGTGTTTGATGCGGCGCAGCACGAAGCTCGAACGCACCCCGGTCACGCCGGAGATGTGGGTCAGCTTGTCCAGCAGGAAGTGCTGGTAGTGCTCCATGTCCCGCACCACCACCTTGAGCTGGTAATCCGCATCGTTGCCGGTGATGAGGTCGCACTCCAGCACCTCGGGCAGATCCTTGACGGCGCGATCGAAGTTCTCGAACCGCTCCGGAGTGTGCCTGTCCATGGAGATGTGAATGTAGGCGGTGAGGGTCAGCCCCAGCTGGCGGGCATTGAGCAGGGTGACATGTGTATCGATGAGACCGGCATCCTCCAGCGCCTTGACCCGGCGCGAGCAGGGGGAGGGAGAGAGCCCGACCAGCTCGGCCAGCTCCAGGTTGCTGATGCGGCCATTTTCCTGCATCAGCTCCAGAATATGCCTGTCTATACGATCAAGTTTCAGCATTCTCCGTACCTCTTCGCAATTACTAATCCACTTTTCCTAGATTAAGGGTGAACTATTGCAAAAACAACTGAAAATACCTGCTACTTCACAACCACTCACCGCATCGCAGGGAGTACCATGGTTACATCTTCCGGTGGCAAGACAGGCGCCCGACTAGGCACCTGTGGTGAAGGACCTTACCGGGTCAAGAGCCCCATCAGCCGTTCGACCTTATCGGGAAACAACGGGCTGGAACGAGAGCACCCCCTCCCCGAAGGCAACAAAGCAGGCATCCCGGCGCCTGCTTTGTTGTTTTTGCGTTCCGCCCGCTCAGGGGCGGGGCGGCCGGATGCGATAGAGACAGCGGCTGTCCCCCTCCAGCAGATACTGCTCCCGCTCCACCTCGGCCGGCGCCAGCAATCGGCGAAACAGCGCCAGCTCGCTGCGGCAAAAGCCCCGACAGGCTCTGGCCGCACTGCAGATGGGGCAGTGACTCTCCCACCACAGCCAGCTGCCGTCCTCCTCCTGCGACATGTCCGCCATATACCCCTCCTGGGTGCGCAGCGCCTTGAGCGTCATCAGCCTGTCTGCCAGCGCCGGCTGGGTCAGCCTGGATTCATAGCGTGCCTGCATCTGCTGCTCCCGCCGCGTGATGAGCTGCTCCATGCCCGCGTCGCCAAACACCTGCCGGATGTCGTCGATCAGCTGCAGGGTCAGATCGCCATGGGTGTCGGGGAAGCGTTGCCAGGCCTGGTCGGTGAGGTGCCACAGACGCACCGGGCGACCGCGGCCGCGGGCCTCGTCGCTAAACCCTACCCAGCCCTCGGACTCCAGGGCCATCAGGTGCTGGCGCGCCCCCATGGACGTCATCTGCAACTGGTCGCCGAGTTCGGCGGCGCTCTGGGGGCCGCGGGTTTTCAGCAGATAGAGGATCTTGTCGGTACTGGCGTTCATGGGAGCTCCGGTGGTGGGTATCGGTGCGGTGACCGCCTGGATGAGGTCATTATGGGTAGCAGGGGGATTTAAATCAACAATCTGCTTTACTTAATGGGCAGCCCCTCACAATTTAAATAAACCGATAACTTTATTTAATGAGGCGAAGATGGAAGGGATCAAGGGACAGGCGACCCTCTGGGTATTGGTGATGACGGTGACGCTGGCGGTGGCGGGGTTCAGCCTGCCTTCCCCCGTCCTGGCGCCGCTGCTGCTGGATCCGGCCCAGGGCATGCTGACGCCACAGGCGTCGGACTGGAGCCGCAAGGTGTGGCTTGGCGTCATCATGGGGCTCTATCCGTTGTTTCAACTGCTGGGGGCCCCCTTGCTTGGCCGCCTCTCCGATCGCCATGGGCGCAAGCCGGTGCTGACACTCTGTCTGGTGGGGGTGCTGGCGGGGTATGTGCTGATGGCCCTCGGCATCGCCTGGCGTTCCCTGCCGCTCTTGCTGCTGAGCCGGGTGGTGGAGGGCTTCTTCAACGGCGACATCGCCATCGTGCAGGCGATGGCGGCGGACATGAGCACGGCCAGGACCAAGGCACGCAACTTCGCCCGCATCAACATCGGCATGAACCTGGGCTGGGTGGTGGGCCCCATGATCGGAGGCTATGCGGCCGTGGTCTCGGGGGATTACAGCCTAGCGGCCTGGCTGGCGGTGGGGATGACGGTGATCAACCTGCTGCTGGTGCTCTGGCTGCTGCCCAATCGTCCCCCGGTGCCGGCGACCCGGGATGAGGTTCCTCTCTCGACCCGCCAACTGCTGCTGCAACCTCGTCTCCTGCCCTACTTTGCCCTGACCCTGGCAAGCTACGGGGCGGTGCAGCTCTACTTCACCTACTTCAATGTCTGGCTGGTGGAGCGGCTGGCATGGGATCCGGTGCAACTGGCCCAGGCCGCCGTGCTGGTGAGCGTGCCCATGATGCTGGGCTCCTGGATCGGTGAGCAGCTGGCACGGCACTGGCGCGGCAGCTCCCTTGGCATCGTCGGCCACCTGGTGATGGCGGCGGGCATGCTGATGTTCATCCTGCCGACCCAGTGGTGGGGGCTCGCGCTCACCTTCATCCCGGCCGGCATCGGCATGAGTCTGGGGGAGCTGGCCACCTCGGTGGCGGTCTCCAACCGCAGCCATGCCAGCCAGCAGGGGCAGGCGATGGGGCTCTACCGCGGTCTGGCTGTGGGCAGCGAGATCCTGGCGGTGGTGCTGGGCAGCCTGGTGCTGCTGGCGGGGACCGAGTGGCCCTTCTACCTGGCCGGCCTCTGCGGCGTGATCTGTGCCTTCGGTTTCTACGGATTGCGCAGACGGGCGGACAGGCGAAACATCGTGGCCGGGTGCGCCGAGGCGGGCTGACGAAGGGCGCGGGGATCACAGTTCGGCGACGGGATGGCGGGCCGGACTTGCATCGCGGCGCCGAGTCTGGGACGGTATGGCTCTTTGCTCCGCTGTTCCCGATCCCCGGTGAGCGCGTTTCCCATCATGGGCCTTGCCATGCCCAGTCCGCATTCCCGGCGGTGAGATGTGTCGTCATGGCACTGGAAACGGGAGGGGATGGCGCCGCACCCGTCTCGACATTCCTGGAGGTGATATGAGTCGTTATCAGGCCATTGCATTGGACATGGACGGTACCCTGCTGAACCGGGATCACAAGATCTCGTCCGCTACCCGGGCTGCCCTGGCCCAGGCCCGGGCCCACGACATCAAGGTGCTGCTGGTGACGGGTCGCCACTTCATGACGGCCCGTCCCTTCCACCACGAGCTGGCCCTCGACACCCCCATCATCTGCAGCAACGGTGCCTACCTCTATGATCCGGTGCAGGAGAGGATCCTCGCCGGGGATCCCCTGGCTGTGGCGCCTCTCACCACCCTGCTGGAGGAGGTGCAAGCCCAGCAGATGGGGGCGCTGTTCCACCTGGGGGACGGCATCGGCTACCTGGGCTGCGAGGAGCACGTGGGCCGGATGCGGCGCTGGTCGGCAACCCAGCCGGATCACCTCAAGGTCTCCCTGCTGCCCGCCGAGGATATCGAGTCCTGGTTGCAGTCCCCCATCTGGAAGCTGGAGTTGTTCAACCAGGATCCCGGCCGGTTGCACCGTTTCGTCGGGGAGGTGGTGGAGAGACTGCCCTTCACCCGTGACTGGGCGGCCCCCTATGCGGTGGAGCTGGTGCAGCCAGGTTGCAGCAAGGGCAACCGGCTGGCCCAGTGGGCGGCGAGCGAGGGGATCGCCATGGAGAACCTGGTGGCCTTTGGCGACAACAACAACGACATCAGCATGTTCGAGCAGGTGGGGCTGGCGGTGGCCATGGGCAATGCGGCGCCCCAGATCCAGGCCCATGCAGACCGGGTCACCGCGGATCACAACGAGGATGGCATCGCCCTGGCGTTGCAGCGCTGGGTCCTGCCCGCCTGAGGGGAAAAACAGTCTGCGGCATAAACAGAAAGGGGCCATGTCGGCCCCTTTTTGTCAGCTCCCGAAGGAGAACTGGATCACCCGATCCGGGAAGCGCAGCCGGTTGTAGTCCCGGTATACCCCTTCGTAGTGACGGATGGCGCGCTCGCGCTGGGCACGATAGTAGTCGCGCTGGCGGCTGTCGCTCTCGCCCCGGATCTGCTGATCCAGCTGGTGGATGCTCCGCTCGGTGCGCTCCAGCTCCTGCTGCAATTCGCCGAGGCGCTGCTCCAGCAGGTACTCCTTGCGGCCGCGCTCGAACTGGGTGAGGAAGCTGGTGTCGTTGGGGCAGACCCCCAGGTATTCGCTCCCCTCCCGTCCCTTGCTGTAGGCAAGCTCGGGGATGCAATAGAGCTCCAGCCCCTTGGCGTAGCCGCGCTGCCACTCCGCCTCATCCACTTTGAGGCCGTACTCCCCGCAGGTCTTCTGATAGTCGCGGGTGGCGCTCCGGGTCTTGCCCTGCTCCCCGTCCTGATAGCCCTGGTTGTACCAGCTCATGGCACGGCACTCCTCCTCCGAGAGGGAACTGCACCCGGCGAGCAGGAAGGGAAGGGTCAACAACAGGATCTTGGGGGACATGAGGGGGCTCCGACAGCAAAGGGGGTGGGGCATTCTAGAAGAGGAGGCCCGTCCGGGACAAGCACCGGGCGAGGGGGCCGTATCATGATGTTTTTATCAGTATTTTCAAGCCGTTGTAGACAGGCTTCCGGCAGCCTTTTCTTGCCGGGGGAGGCAGGGTAAACTGCGCCTACTTTTAACTGGCATGTAACATAAAAACAATGAAAGTCCTGACCGTCGATTATCGCTCCCCCGATGCGGCCGAGCGCTTCACCGAATCCCTGCGCACCACCGGCTTCGGGGTGCTGACTCACCACCCCATCCCGAAGGAGCTGGTGCAGTCCATCTATGACAACTGGTATCGCTTCTTCATGAGCGAACAGAAGCAGGATTTCCTGTTCAATCGCGAGACCCAGGACGGCTATTTCCCGCCCTCGGTGTCCGAGGTGGCCAAGGGTCACAGCCAGAAGGACATCAAGGAGTACTTCCACATCTATCCCTGGGGCCAGATGCCGGCAGATCTGAAAGAGCAGGCGATGGAGTACTACCGCCTCGCCAACGATCTGGCCGCCGAGCTGCTGGGCTGGGTGGAGCAACACACCCCGGGCGACATCGCCGCCCACTACAGCTGCCCGCTCTCCTCCATGATCGAAGAGAGCCACAAGACCCTGCTTCGGGTGCTGCACTACCCGCCCTTCGACGGCACCGAGGAGCCGGGCGCCATCCGCGCCGCCGCCCATGAAGACATCAACCTGCTGACCATTCTGCCCGCCTCCAACGAGCCGGGCCTGCAGGTGAAAGGTTCAGACGGGGAGTGGATGGACGTGCCCTGCGATTTCGGCACCCTCATCATCAACATCGGTGACATGCTGCAGGAGGCCTCCCGCGGCTACTACCCCTCCACCACCCACAGGGTCATCAACCCGACCGGGGGCAGTGCCGCCAAGTCCCGCATCTCCTTGCCGCTCTTCCTGCACCCCCGTCCGGACGTGGTGCTCTCGGAGCGTCACACCGCCCACAGCTATCTGATGGAGCGGTTGCGGGAGCTGGGGGTCATCTAATCCCGCCAGACCCGGGCAGACAACAAACCGGAGCATACCCGCTCCGGTTTTTATTATGTGGCACGATTGGAGGGTTATCCGAATTTTATTGGTTAATGATGCTAAAAACTGAGTTTTATATCGGATATACGCCGAGTGATTGCGCGCCTGCGGGCGTACTCTGAGCGCCATTTCGGGCCTCGCTGGCAGGCCCTTCCCGTGGAGTTCTTATGAAGCAGTCCCAATGGTCATCCCGGCTCGGTTACATCCTGGCCGCCGCAGGTTCCGCGGTCGGTCTCGGCGCCATCTGGAAGTTCCCCTATGTCACCGCCGCCAACGGTGGCGGCGCCTTCCTGCTGGTCTTTCTGCTGTTCAGCTTCACCCTGGGGGTGGCGGTGCTGATGGGGGAGACCCTGATCGGCAGCCTGACCCGGTGCGGGGTGGTGGGAGCCTTTGGTGAACTGATGGGCAGGCGCTGGCGCTGGGTCGGTGCCATGGGTTTGCTGTGCAGCCTGCTCATCTTCTGTTTCTACAGCGTGGTGGGCGGCTGGACCCTGGGGTACACGGGCATGGCCCTGGCGGGGGAGCTGCAACAGGGGGACGGCGCGGCACTGACCGCCCGTTTCAACGACTACGTCGGTGATCCGCTCTGGCCGGTGCTGACCCACCTGCTGTTTGCCGGCTTGACCTGGTGGTTCGTGCGGGGCGGCGTGCAACAAGGGGTGGAGCGCACCCTGCGTTGGATGATGCCGGCCCTCTTCATCATGATCCTGCTGCTGGTGGCCTTCGGCCTCACCCTGCCGGGCGCCATGGCCGGGGTGCGCCACTTCCTGATGCCCGATTTCAGCAAGCTCGGCATGTCGGGTGTGCTGGACGCCATGGGGCTGGCCTTTTTCTCCCTCTCCATCGGCCTTGGCATCCACACCACTTATGGCGCCTACCTGCCTTCCAGCGAAGGGGTCGGTCGCTCCAGCCTCTGGGTAGTGCTGCTGGCGAGCGTCATCGCCGTGCTGGCGGGCCTGATGATCTTCCCGGTACTGGCGGCGACCGGTATTGACCCGGCCTCGGGCCCGGGCCTCACCTTCATGACCATGCCGGCGGTGTTCCAGCAACTGCCCTTCGGCCAGGGGCTGGCGGTGGTGTTCTTCTCTCTGCTGGTGGTGGCGGCGCTCTCCTCCTCCATCTCCCTGCTGGAGCACTTGCAGTGCTTCCTGTGCGAGAGCCTGGGCTGGTCCCGCCGCGCGGCGTGCAACCTGGTCATTGCCCTGGTGATGGCGGGTGGCATCCCGGTGAGCCTGTCGTTCGGTCCCTGGGCCACCCTGACCCTGTTTGGCAAGAACATCTTCGAGTTGCTGGACTTCATCACCTCCAACCTGATGATGCCCCTGTTCGGGCTAACCCTGACGCTGCTGCTGGGCTGGCGGCTCGGTCGCCAGGCGCTGCCCGAAGGGCTGGCTCCCCACTGGCGGGCCCTGCTGATGGGCTGCTGGCGCTGGCTGGCTCCCCTGCTCATTGGCGGCATTCTGGTGCGCGGCCTGGTGTAGGGAGGGTTGGTCATCTCCGCCACTCCCCGGCCGGGCTGGCCGGGGAGTGGGGTGGCAGGATTGACTCTTTATAAAAATCTGTTAAATAAAAATAAACAGAGTAACGGTCTGTAATTTCGATATTTTGTTTTGGTTAAATCTGTTTTTGGTTCTGTTTTAGACTATTTTCTGTCAACTTCTCTTGCCATGGTTTAGGCTGTGGCTCCTTTTTACCGTGCAGGCGTCGCCCTTCCATGTCACCCCTTATCGCTCTCTGTGGCCGATTTAGCCCCTTCCTGGAGAGGTGACCTTGCAGGTGTCGTTTGTCTGACTGTTCATTGCAAAGGTCGCCCTCAGGCGGCCTTTTTTGTTGCGGCGCACACCGCGTCTAGCCATGGAGTATCGAACTGATGTTGTCTTGCCCGGAGGTTGTATGAGCCAGGTTCAGTGGTCTTCCCGTATTGGTCATGTGCTGGCGGCCGCCGGCTCGGCGATCGGCCTTGGCGCCATCTGGAAGTTTCCCTATGTGACAGCCACCAACGGGGGCGGTGCCTTCCTGCTGGTGTTCCTGCTCTTCAGCTTCACCCTGGGGGTCGCGGTGCTGGTGGGGGAGACCCTGCTCGGCAGCCGCAGCCAGCGCGGCGTGCTCGGCGCCTTCCACAAGCTGGTGGGGCCGAACTGGCGCTGGATGGGTTACATGGGGATCCTGTGTGGCTTCTTCATCTACAGCTTCTACAGCGTGGTGGGGGGCTGGACCGTCGGCTATGCGGCCCTGGCCGTGGGCGGCGAGCTCAACCTGAGTGAGGCGAGCACCCTCACCGCACTCTTTACCGGTTATGTGAGCGATCCCCTCTGGCCGGCCCTCACCCATCTCGTCTTCGCCGGGCTCACCTGGTGGTTCGTGCAGGGAGGGCTGCAACAGGGGGTAGAGCGGGCGCTGCGCTGGATGATGCCGGCCCTGTTCGTGATGATGCTGCTCCTGGTGGTGACCGGGCTCTCCATGCCGGGGGCCATGGCCGGGGTACGCCAGTTCCTGATGCCCGACTTTTCCCACCTGACGGGGCAGGGGGTGCTCGACGCCCTGGGGCTGGCGTTCTTCTCCCTCTCCATTGGCCTCGGGGTACACACCACCTATGGCGCCTACCTGCCGAGCAGTGACGGGGCGCTGCGCTCCGGGGTCTGGGTGGTCACCCTGGCGAGCTGCATCTCGGTGCTGGCGGGGCTGATGATCTTCCCGGTGCTGGCCTCCACCGGCATCGATCCTGCCGCCGGCCCCGGCCTCACCTTCATGACCATGCCGGCGGTGTTCAACCACCTGCCGTTCGGTCAGGGGCTGGCGGTGATCTTCTTCCTGCTGCTGCTGGTGGCGGCGCTCTCCTCCTCCATCTCCATGCTGGAGCACCTGGTGCGCTTCACCACCGAGAAGTGGGGCTGGTCGCGCCGCAATGCCTGCCGGGTGCTGACCCTGCTCATCATGGCCTGCGGCATTCCGGTCAGTCTGTCATTCGGGCCCTGGGCGGACTACACCCTGTTTGGCAAAACCCTGTTCGATCTGCTGGATTACCTCACCTCCAACCTGATGATGCCCCTGTTCGGTCTGGTGCTGACCCTGCTGCTTGGCTGGAAGCTGGGGGACAGTATTGTGCCTGCGGATCTCTCGCCGCTGATGCGTGGTGCGCTGCTCTGGTGCTGGCGGCTGGTCGCCCCCCTGCTGATCGCGGGGATCCTGGTGCGGGGCTTGTTGTAACACACCTGCCAGGGCGGCATGCACCGCCCTGGATGGCTACAGGCCCTGATGGGGACCGAGGGGCGGCAGTTTGGGGGCCAGGTGGGATCTCACCTGTTGCAGGGTCTCCCGATAGGCGTTCCCATAGTGTTCCAGGAAGGCGGCACTGTGGTTGAGACGCTGCTCCAGCCTGTCCACCAGGCGGGCCACCGCCGGGGCCGCCATGCCAGCGGGCCAGCACTGGGTCAGCAATACCAGCAGTTGCCAGGCATCCCCCGCCTGGGCCGGGAATCGCTCCTGCAGGGTCAGTGCGCTCTGCACGGCGAGCTGGAGCTGACCCGTGGTCATGGCCCGTTGCCGCTCCTCGCGCAGCTGGGTCAGCTGCTGCTCCCGCTGCGCCAGTTGCCGCGCCAGATCGTCGACCACCTGCAAAATGAGCCCCTGCAGCAGCGGGGTCTGTGCCACCGGTCCCTGATACTGGCCGAGCTGGGCCAGATAACGCTGGGCATGGTGGGGAAGCCCGCAGAACTGGCTGACGGCCACTCCGAGCAACTGGTTGAGGTGATTGTCCCGCGCTGCCTCCGGCGGGTGCTTGGCCAGCAGCATCAAGGCGTCATCGAATCGATAATCCAGACCCAGCATCAGGGCGCGCAGCAGCCCCTCCTCGTGGGCCCGCAGGGTCACGGCCTGCTGGCCGAGCTCCTCCAGGGCCTGCTGCAGCTCATGAACTCTGGCCTCTCCCGGTGGATGCCAGAGCACCGCCAGGGTCGCATCCAGCAGGCAGCGTTCGACGGAGTGGCGAAACGTCTGTTTGGGGAAGTAGCGCAGGATGAAATCGCTGGCCTGCGCCAGCACCTGACCTTCATCCCTTCGCAGCAAGGCCAGCAAAATGACCACCTGGCGCCACTGCGGCTGCCAGGGGCAGCGTTGCAGCAAGCCTGACAAGGTTTCCCAGGCAGGATCCCACTGCGCCTCGTGCAGTTGGCAGGCGAGAACCAGCGCCTGATGGATGACGGGGGGCAGTCGCTCCCGGTTGCGGGCCAGATCCTTGTGGGCGCTCTCCACCCGGTTCAGCCCGAGCAGAGCCTGGTTCAGTCCCTGGCGTGGCCACCAGGCATCGTGCTCCGTGGTGCAGATGGCGTAGTGCTGGGCGGCCTGCACCCGTTCCCCGGCTTGCAGCAGCATGTAGCCCTTTACCCTGTCCATCTGTGCTTCCAGCCCCTTGTGGCTGGCGTGCCGGTAAAGCAGATCCTCGCACTGGGCGCAGGCGCTGCGCCACTCCCTGAGCGCCATGGGGGGGGCCAGGGGGCGGGTCACCGTGGTCAGTGCCAGCAGCGCTTGCAGGCTGTGCGCCAGCTGCTCCGTGGTGAAGGGCACGGCCAGACGCAGGGCGAAATAGAGGTCGGAGGGGGGGAACTGGCCGGTGTCCTCGTCCTGCTCCAGCAGCAGGAGCACGCAGCCGGGCGCGAGCAGGCCCAGGTGCTGTGCTTCATGCAGCAGCCTGACTCCCTCGTGGGCCTGGTGGTGATACTGGCGGCAAAGAATGGCATCGAAGGCGTGCTGGCGCAGCAGGGCGGGCAGGCTTGCAATCTCTTTGCAGTGGAACAGCTCGGTGGGGGGCAGCCCCAGATCACTCAGTCCCTGGGTGAGGGTCGAGCCCATCATGGCATCGTCTTCGATGAGGAGGATCTGCATCTTTGACGCTCCTTCGCCGGTCGGGGGTGGCGAGGTTGGATTCAAAGTTAGCCTCCACTCTCCCGCGAGAGCCAGAGGGGGTCAATACCCCACCTGGGTCAGGAATGGCTCAGTGCCAGCCTTGGGCAGGGCAAAGAAAGCATCACTGAAGGCCGGGCCCCCTGGCCGAGAAGGGGCAGTCCCGCTGGGGGACACGCAGCTCCCCGGCTCCCGACTTTCCCTGCCAGGCGAGCTCGAGCTGGCCCAGGCGCCCGAGGCGGCGCAGCTCGAACTCGTAGCGCAGGCAGGGGTTGTCGGTGGGCAGCTGTGTCATCCCGGCGGGCAGTCGGTAGTCGTAGCGCAGCAGAGGGCCATCTTGCAGCCAGCTCTGCACGGGCACCAGCCCCTCCGCCGTCGGTGCGGGGGCCTTGAGATAGCGGCGCAGCGCCACCGGGGCGTCGATGGCTTTTTGATAGTGAAGGCCGTTCATGGCTGCCAACTCCTCCTCCAGCCGCGTCAGCTCCCCCTCCAGTCCGCTCAGGGCGGCGCCAAGCTGTTGATGGGCCGGGGAGGCGCAGCCTCCCAGCAGCAGGGTCGCGATCAGCAGGGCGGGACGGACGGCAGACATGAAGGTTCCTCGGGTGCCAGGGTCAATGACTATAGCAGGGGATTGGTGGGCGGCGTGCCCCTCAGCAGCCCGGCGAGGCGCTCCAGCCCTTCGGCGACGCGGGCGTCGGTGGCGGGCTGACTCAGGCTGAGGCGTACTCCCTGCGGGGCGGCAAACTGGCCGGCGGCGAAGTGTTCTCCGCTGGCGACCCCCACGTCAAGGGCGTTGGCGGCCTCCGCAAACTCCTGGCTGCGCCAGGGCTCGGGCAGCGGCAGCCAGGCGTGCATAGACCCCGGCTGCCAGCGTGCTCCCGGCAACAGGTGGCGCAGGAGCTCACCCCGGTGCGCCAGGATTTTTCGCTGGTGTTCGATGAGCGGCATGATCTGGCGCTGGCTCACCAGCTTGCAGGCCAGCTCGATGAGCAGCGGACTCACCATCCAGCTCGACAGCCGCATCGCCTGGGCGAAGCCGTTACGAAGGGCGGGAGGGGACAACACGAAGCCGACCCGCAGGCCGCCGCAGGCTATCTTGGCGAGACTGCCGAGGTAGATGACCCGCTCCGGTGCCAGGTTGACCAGGGGAGGGAGCGCACTTTCGGGCAGCAGGCCGTTGACGTCATCCTCGACGATCAGCAGATCGTGGCGACGGGCGATGGCGACGATGGCGTCGCGTCGCGCCAGGCTCATGGTGGCCGTGGTGGGGTTTTGCAGGGTGGGGGTGAGGTAGAGCAGCTTGGCCCGGCGGGTACGGCACGCGGCATCCAGCGCCTCTGGCAGCAGTCCCTCCTCATCCATCGCCAGTCCCACCACCTGATTCTTGAGCTGGTGTGCATTGCCCAGCATGCCGGGGTAGCTCAGTCCCTCGCAAAACAGGGTCTCTCCCACGCAGCCGGTGGCCAGCAGGGCCAGCATGATGCCGTGCTGGGCACCATGGCTGAACAGCAGGCGATCTTCGCTCGCCGTGATGCCCTGCTCGGCGAGCCAGTCGACAAACAGCTGGCGCTGTGCGGGGCGTCCCGCCTCCTTGTCATAGCCAAGCAGGCCGTTGAGATCCCCCTGCGCCAGCTCGGTGAGCAGGGGCCTGATGATGGCGCCCCTGTCCAGCTGGACCGGGAGGTTCTGCCACAGCTCGATGCGCTGGCTGTCTTCATTGCGGATCACCCATTCGTTGGCGGGATCCGCCGCTCCCCTGACCCAGGTGCCGTGCCCGACCCGGGCCGCCAGCAGGCCCCGTCGCTCCGCCTCGGTGTAGGCGCGGGTGACGGTGCCCACGGTGACCCCCAGCTTGTCTGCCAGGGCCCTGTGGGTCGGCAGCCGGGTCTCGGGTGAGAGGATGCCGGTGGAGATGGCCTGCTCGATGGCCTTGACCAGTTTGAGGTAGAGGGGCCCCTCGAAAGGGGTGAGGTCGGGCGTCCAGATTGTCATGGTGACAATAAATCCATTGATCCAAGATTGTCCGCAATATAGCGTGATTATCAGTCTTTACACAACTAACAAGCACACATTGTATCGGTACAATGTGGCGAGAAAGGAGTCTCCCCATGACCATCGAATGGTATGCCACCCTGTTTGGCTTCGCCCTGCTCACCTGCGGCACGCCAGGGCCGAACAACCTGATGTTGACGGCGTCCGGCGCCAACTTCGGCGTGCGTCGCACCCTGCCCCATCTCATCGGGGTGGCGGTGGGCCAGCCTGTGCTGCAACTGGTGCTGGCGCTCGGCTTCTATCCGCTGTTCGAGCGCTGGCCCCTGCTCAAGCTGAGCCTGCAGGTGCTGGGCAGCCTTTACCTGCTGTGGCTGGCGTGGCGCATCGCGGTGGCAGGCGCCCCCGGAGATCCCGCCAGCCGTGCCCGCCCCTTGACCCTGCTTGAAGGGCTGGGCTTCCAGTTCCTCAATCCCAAGGCGTGGATGATGGGGATCTCGGCCATCAGTCTGTTCAGCCTGCCGGGGAGCGACTACTGGCCGAGCATGTGGGGCATCATGAGTGTCTTCCCCATGGCGGGGTTCCCGGTCTGCTTCGCCTGGGTGATGTTTGGCCATCAGCTCAGCCGCTGGATCAACTCGGACAAGGGGTGGCGTCGTCTCAACGGCAGCCTGGGTGCCTTGACCGCCCTGTGCGTGGTGATGCTCTGGTATTAACAGCACCTTGATTATTCATGCAAAGAAAATGCATTGCTGACCTTGTCGTCAGGGCGTCGGCTCTGCATATTAGGAGGCTTGCCGTATCTGAACGAGGTTGAGATGGATCTGAACTGGTTGCTCCCCCTGGCGGGCTTTGCCCTTATCACCTGTGGCACGCCGGGCCCCAACAACATGCTGCTCACCAGTGCCGGGGCCGCCCAGGGGTTTCGCCGCTCCGTGCCTCTGCTGGTGGGGGTGGTGGGGGGCATCAACCTGATGATCCTGGCCACGGCCCTGGGGCTCGGGGTGGTGTTCGAGCGTCTGCCCCTGCTGCACGACGGCCTCAAGCTGGTGGGGTCGGCCTACCTGCTCTGGCTGGCCTGGAAGGTGGCCAACGCCAGTGGCCCGGCGGAGGGGAACCGGCCGCTCATCCCGGCCCATCAGGGGGCCATGCTGCAACTGCTCAACCCCAAGGCCTGGATGATGGCGCTCTCCGCCATCAGCGGCTTCACCCTGGCGGGGGAGGCTTACTGGCCGTCCGCGGGCTGGGTGCTCGGCATTTTCTTCGTGACCGGCCTCTATACCGGTGCCTTCTGGGTGCTGTTCGGTGCCCAGGTGCGCCGCCTCATCCGCACCGCCACCGGCTGGCGTCGTTTCAATCTGGGCATGGGGCTCGCCACGGCGGCCTGCGTGCTGATGATCTGGGTTTAGGCCTCGGCCTGAGCCTTTACCGGCTGTCTTGTTGGCCCTTCGGGGCCTTTTTTATTGCCGGGGCGGTGCAATCAAACGCGCCCCCTGAGGGATTGCGGCATTGGTTTGCATCATCGGGTTACATAAGGAGATCCCATGAAATGTATCGGTCTGCTGGGTGGCATGAGCTGGGAGTCCACCGTCAGCTATTACCAGGCCCTCAACCGGGGGGTACGCGAGCGGCTCGGCGGTCTGCACTCGGCGCGGGTGCTGCTGAGCAGCGTGGATTTTGCCGGGATAGAGCGGTTGCAGCACTCCGGTGACTGGCCCGCCACCGCCCGTCTGCTGGCGGCCGAGGCCAGGGCCATCCAGGCCGGTGGCGCCGATTTCCTGCTGATCGGAACCAACACCATGCACAAGGTGGCGCCGGAGATCGAGGCCGCCATCGACATTCCCCTGCTCCACATCGCCGATGCCACGGCCCATCGCCTCCAGGCCGACGGGGTGACCCGGGTGGGTTTGCTCGGCACCCGCTTCACCATGGAGCAGGATTTCTACAAGGGGCGGCTCCAGGAGCGTTTCGGGCTGGAGGTGCTGGTGCCTGATGACGCTGCACGGGAGCGGGTGCACCGCATCATCTATGACGAGCTCTGCCTCGGCGATATTCGCGAGTCGTCTCAGGCCGAGTATCTGGCCATCATGGCCGATCTGGCACAGGCCGGTGCCCAGGCGGTGATCCTGGGTTGCACTGAAATCGCCCTGCTGGTGGGGGCGTGCCAGGCCGCCGTGCCTCTCTATGACACCACCGCCATCCACGCCGAAGCCGCGGTGACGCTGGCACTTGCCTGATGTGGTGCGGGCGGGGTGAGGGGGGCGCCCTCTCGGCGCCCGCCTGTTTTTTCCTCCTTTCATAACTGTGAGTCAGCCTTCATTTCAGCAGGGCTGAAGCCGTTTTTATTGTCAATCGGCTCACATTTCCTCTTTTTGTCTCTTGAGTCCGGGGCGTCAGACGCCTAGTTTTCGATCACTGAAACGATTCAGCTTTCACAAAAACAAGAGACACGAGGATAAATCCATGTTGAAGAAACTCTCCATTGCCGTGCTGCTTGCCCTGGGCGCCACCGCGGGTCACGCCGCCGAATTTCTGCTGACCGACTCCCAGCAAGGGCTGGATGTGGGGGACTGGAAGATCACCAGCGAGAAGCTCGGCATCAAGAGCCCGGTTCCCTTCACCATCGAGAAGAAACGCCTGCACGGCGGCCGCCAGGAAGGGGTGGATCTGCTCATCGTCGACAACGGCGTCATGAAGATCACCCTGGTGCCGACCCGCGGCATGGGGATCAAGGAGGTCAAGGCGGCGGATCTGCGCCTAGGCTGGGATTCACCGGTCAAGGAGGTGGTCAACCCCGCTTTCATCGATCTCGAGAGCCGTGGCGGCCTCGGCTGGCTCGACGGCTTCAACGAGATGCTGGTGCGCTGCGGCTACGAGTGGACGGGTCATCCCGGAGTGGATGACGACGGCCGCCTCAAGAGCCTCCATGGCCGGGTGCAGAACATTCCCGCCTCCGTGGTCAGCGTGACCGTGGACGAAGAGTCGCCCTATGCCATCCACGTGCTGGGCCGGGTGGACGAGCGCACCTTCAAGATGAGCGAACTGGTCACCTGGACCCAGCTGAGCGTGGTGCCCGGTCAGGCGGAGTTTGCCCTGCAGGACAAGCTGACCAACCACGCGGATTACGAGAACGAGTACCAGATCATCTATCACGGTAACTTCGGGGCCCCCATTCTGGAGGAGGGATCCAGGGTGAGCACGCCGGTGAAGCAGATCTCCCCGTTCAATGACTACGCCAAGGCCGGACTCAAGGGTTGGCAAACCTATCTGGGGCCCACCAAGGGCTTCGACGAGATGGTGTTCAACCTGGTGCCCTACAGCGACGCCGACGGCAATACCCTGGCAGTGCTGAACAACCGGGCCGGCAACGCCGGAGTGGCAGTGGGCTACAACACCCGACAGCTGCCGGTGCTGACCCTGTGGAAGAACACCGACACCCGGGCCCAGGGCTATGTGACCGGCATCGAACCCGGTACCAGCTATGCCTACAGCACCAAGTACCAGCGCCCGCTCGGGCTGGTCCCCAAGATCCAGCCGGGGGAGACCAAGACCTTCGATCTGACCTATCGCCTGCTGCAAAATGCCGACGAGGTGAAGCAGGCCCTGGCCCAGGTGGAGAAGATCCAGGGCGGTCGGGCCACCGAGCTGCGCGAGCAACCCCTGGTCAAGCTGCCATAAGGGAGAGACGCCCAGCAAAAAGCCGCTCCATGAGCGCAATGCTGTTCACTTAAGCGGAGCCGCATTGCGATTTACCGGAAAACGGGTCTTTGATATCTTCACCGCCCTGG
>NZ_JAPCJD010000052.1:0-30610 GCF_027707845.1 Aeromonas sp. QDB14
TTGCGATTAAATCAGATCACAAACGAAGCCTTTTTTCTATCTATTTCAATTGGTTGTAGCTAAAGATCCTGTACATGTTGCTTGGCTAGGTACTGCACATGGGTCAACTAACTGCCTAATAATTTTGTTGCACATAAAGGACTTACCCGAACCCGCTGGTGCTTTTACCACTAGTATCGGATACGGTAGCTGGGCAGCTTTGGGGGTGGCGATTGTATAGGTCAGCCACGCCAGCAACAGCAGCTTCTGTGCGTTGTTGTGGCAGTTGAATAAGTTCAGCAATGCTTTGATATCAAACTTCTGGACTAACTCTGGCATAGCCAGCATGGTATTAGTTTCAGTGAAATAAATTCCTTCTGGTAGCGTGGAGACAACGCTGATACCCGTCCCCATATTCTGGAGGAAGCGACCGTTGCCCAAATTGTATATGTACCCTTCAAGATAGGGGGCCACTCTGTAGTGAACAACAACAGGCTGCGCATCTTCAAAGGCAAAGGCTTCAATCTCATCCAACACATCTTTTAGCCTATTTTCGTTGAGGCGTTCGCCGCGACTTCTTGCGAAGGAGCGAATGGATGCTATAACGCTATCGGATTTGTGCGTGTGGCATATCCCCGGTTGATTTTCATACACAACGTAGGGGCCCTTATAGAGCTTAACCGTAGCCAGATACGCTGTACTGAATTCAACTGCATCAAACTTTTTGCTTACCATCACATCATCTCCCCAGAAACCTGACCGTCGTAAACACCATCCACCTTCACATTCAGCTCAAAGCCATCCAGCACCACGGCACTGGCTTGCTTGAGCACAGCGATCGCTTTCGCTATCTGCTGTTCGTGTTCGGCAACAGGAACACGGATGAGGAAGGCGTCATGGATGGTGAGGCGCAGGTCTAACCCTGCATCTACAAGGCCGATAACTGCACGGCGCATGATGTCAGCACCAGTGGCTTGAACGGGCCAGTTGCGTACTGACAGGGGGTTACTGAGGGGAGTTACCCCAGCAGCCCAGTCGAGACAGCGGACATAGCCGTCACGGAAAGCCTGCTGAGAGCGGTGGTTCAGCTCTGCATCGACACGGTGGAATATTTCCTTTAATGCTCGCCAGTAACGCTGAGCTACTTCAAGGGGGATCTTGTATTCTCTGGCGTACGCAGCAGCAGATTGACCGTAAGAATACGGTAGGACTAGCTTTTTAAGTGAGTTCCTATCCAAACTGGCGAGATGAGGGTGACTACCGACATGGAGATATAGGTCGCCAACTAGGTAAGCTGCCAGAAGCTCTCGGTCCTTCGCAAAACAGGCGGCTATAGCGGGCTCCTGCTGCTCGAAATCGAGCAAGACATACAGAAATCCGGTTGCTGGATTGAGGACAAACGGCCAGAACTTCTTTTTTAGGGAAGTCAGACTTGGCCCGTAAATCACATTTCTGCCCGTGGTCGTTGCGAATGGCTTCGAGTGATGCCGAAGGATGAATGCGTCATCGGTGTTCATGTTGATAAAGTCCTTGGATCGCCCAAGGGCATCAAGAACAACATGACCCCCCTGAGCGTTGTTGATTAGGGGTAGAAATAGGATGGGGCGTATTGCTACGCCCTTTTGATGGATCTGATAGTTAAATCTGGCGTATGTAAAGGGGATGCTACTGAATGTAATAGGGAGTTTTGCTTCATCGAGTGATGAAGAAGTATACGGGGACGTATAGGTAGGAAGATTCTTGCAAGTAATAATGTTCGATTTTTTTCGTTTTATAAATAAGGCGTTAAACCTTGAGCTACAAGATGTCATTTATTGTAGCGAGATCGATGTCGATATTTAACGCGTAGTCATCATCTAAAGATGATTTATTCATGATTGATTTTTCACCAATGTCTTCATCTATGGCGCTCTTGTTATCGGTGGTTGAGGTTACAGCATACTTTTGAAAGAGTGGATGCTGCCGAGTGTCTATGATGGATTCCGCGAATGTTGATTCTAATAAGTTCTCGTACTCCTGATCGGTTATAGGAAGAATGGCTACATCAGAGCTGCCAGTGAAAGCATATGAGTCTGCCAAGCGCGTTGTCGTATAGACCTTAAAATTGGACTCCATTAACCCCCTCTTTGAGAGGCTGTATTGGTCCTGGGAGTACATGTTGATCTGCATCATGCCCAGCCCGCCCTGCTCAGAGCGAAACGGGATGAAGCAATACTGCCTTACTAGGTCGCCTAGTTCTGGAACCAGTTCACTATTTACTGGGTAGAGTCGGCGACTGCCTGCAGTTCTTTCATTGAGAATGAACAGTTGCATGCATCGTTCTTTGTCAAGAAGGAAGTGCACATGGTCTGCTGGGATCTTAAAAATCTCGGCTTGCGCAAGTGTGACGCAATCCACGACACATCCCTTCAATCGATCTATCACTAGAGTCATAAAAAACCTCAATAAAAATGGTCCTTTACGCTCTCTAAAATGTGAGAGGTTAGTTTCATCAAATTGTTAAAGAGCGTAACGATGTTTTAAATCTTCTTAAAAATCAAGTCGATATGGCTGACTTGATGAGGAAGATACTACGCATGAAACGAACTAAGGTCAATATGGGTGGTTGCCTGCAAGAAGGCATTTATGAATAATTATCTAAATAAAAATCTAAAACATACATAAATATTCAATCATGCATCTGGGCATGAAAATTGGTTGACATATTTTATAGAATCAGATTCATGTCTAATCCCCTTCAAAAGCCGTTTAAAACGGTTATAGGTTATCGGGCCTTGTTATGATGAGCCTTGTCTGATGACTTAACTAAAAAATATGTGCATAAAAAATTTTTTTGTGACCTCTTGGTGAGCTGAGAAAAAATGTAGTTTTCAGTGGTTTTACTGGGGGCTATGTCGACGGCGCGTCGTATCGACGAACTACCCCCCGTCGAACCGCCACCACCGTCGCGATTTTTCATCTTATGGTCAGCGTTGAACGAAAAAAGGCGGGATTGCTCCCGCCTCATGTCTCAGACCTCGCACTACTCGTACAGACTGACGCTGCAATCCTCACTTGATGCCATACAGTCTCGGGCTGGGCTGCCGTCTGGCTCAATCTGATAGATCCGCTCCTTGTCGACCCGATACATAGCTGAGCTTGTCTTGAGTGGCGTGGCGAACGGGCCTTTCCAATCGACAGAACAGCTTGGCTCTTGGAAGTTGCCGCTGTCGTCCATCAGGGATGCCCCACAGCTTTCGATCACCGTCAGGCCGTTCTGCTGGATTGTGATGTATCGCTCTGTGCCGTTTCCACCTGCAAAGTTAAAACTGCGCTTACCGATGAAGGGGAGACCCTGTTTGCCTTGTTGAGCCGTTTGCGGGACAACCTCTTCTTTCGCTGCCTCGCACATCTTCTCTAGCAGGGCATCGATCATGACGTCAGGCTGTGGCTGACCGTTTATCTCCAGCGCTTCCACGCTGAACTCCTCGCCTTGGACCCACATCTGGAGCAGGCCACGGACAGGTCTATCTCCATATGTGAATGTGCCACTCACGTTGACCAGCTTGCGGCCATCAGCGGCTTTGCCAGCCGACCACTCGGGATCCTTAAAGAAGCTATCGGCCTGCTGCTCTAGGGTCACGCCTGGGCAGCTTTCCAGTTCACCCCCTTTCACTGTGAACTCATCCAATTTACTGAGCAAT
This sequence comes from Aeromonas sp. QDB14, assembly GCF_027707845.1. NCBI lineage: Bacteria > Pseudomonadati > Pseudomonadota > Gammaproteobacteria > Aeromonadales > Aeromonadaceae > Aeromonas > Aeromonas sp. QDB14. The sequence continues at coordinate 3,663 of NZ_JAPCJD010000052.1, forward strand.
CCTGCTTGGGCTGCTGGAGCCGTTAGTAAAGAAATCATGACTGCTAAGGTAGTGCTATTTAAACGATTCACTGACCATATCCCTCTACAAGTTAAATTTGTTCCATATCAATACAATGAATATCTCAGTAGATTTGTTGGAGCTCAGACATGAATACATCAACGTAAGCCTTATTATTTAGCAGTTCACCGTTGATAGTCAGCACTCGAAACCCTTTTGCATTACTAAAAAGAGCTCGATTCATGTCATTCTTTACGTTAAGCAGCTCAGATGAACCGGATGTCGAAAAACAGTGTACCTTTGCTGCGCCAGGATTACCTGATTTGCTATTGACCCAAAGTGCCTGCTCCATTCCATATCCCGAGGAACATTCAGTTGAATTAACTAAACGATATTCACCCTTGGCTATATCAGGAAAGTTGACAGGTTTAAAATCTAACGAAAATCCGGCCTTAGTAAGCTCTAACCGTCTATTAACAAGCACGTGGCGATTGATTGCACCTGAGTCGGAGTGCAATACTTCATCCTTACCTTCGTCTGATAGAACTGAGCCAATCTTTGTGACATAGGGGGGATTTCTCGGGCTAATCGTTTTTGCAAGTGGTTGGGTTTCCTCTATAGCTTTGCTATGCAGCATTGATAGGCATTGTTGTTGTTTGGCTCTTACATGGATACCGGCATTATTTTTAATAGCTTCACAATTTTCCTCATTCGGGATCCATGGCTCTTTTGGAGCGGATGACGGAGTTTCTTGCTCTGTGCTGCTGTCAAGCCCAGTTGCTAGGTTATCTATCGGTGCTAGTGCATCATCCACGATCTTGTTCAAGGCTGAATCTAAACCATCTCCATTAGATACGCAGCCAAATAATGCCATAACTAAAACTGTGCAAGCTGTTTTTCTAAACATAAATCACTCCATTATTAGTGGCGAATTAAATATTCACCAGATCCATTGAAAGGCCTTTACTGTTTGATAGTTGTAGCGTTTGTCGAATTCTTCTTGGGATAGACAAAGCACCTTGATGAACTCGATAAGTGAGAGCAAAACGGGGATCCCAGTTGTGCAGGCCGCCAGATAGATCAAACCCCAGCCCCAGTTACCGGCATAGAACTTGTGAAGCCCAAACCCGCCGCCGAAGAAGACCAGAAGCGCCATCAAGACCTTTCGCTTGCCTCGATGGTGAACTGTGCCTCCCACTGTATCGGATTGAGTCGGTGCTTGAACCTGTGCTTGATCACGAATAGGCCATGCCGCTACATCGATAGGTGAGGGAAGTAATTCGGCTATCGCTTTGGCCTTCTTCTTGGCCGTGCCCCATGTGTCGATGGCATCAACAAAGGAGCCTGTCAGCGACAGCTCAACAACCCCTTCTTCCGGTGAGTCGAAATGCGCGGTGACGCGTAACCCGAACGGGTTGATACCGTACTTCCAGGATGCTTCCAGCTCTCCTTTGGCGCGATCGGCTTTTTTGATGGTGCCCCCTTCGGCTTGCAGGTGGGCGGCTACGTGCTCGAAGACGGCCTCGTAATCGTCATGACTGCGCAGAACGAGATCAGATATTGTAGTTATCGTGGGAGATCCCATGGTTTTACTCCTTGTAGGTTGGGTTATAGATAGTGGTGATGGACCCCGACAGGTGGTGTCGGGGGTAGTAATAAAGAGGGTGAAAAATTTGGCTTACATCCGGCTGAGCAGGGCCTTGAGGTCACGCTTGACCAATGCTTGGATCCCCGCTGGGCTGATCACTTCAAGGTGCGGTAGATAGGTTTTGATCACGGGTAGTAGCTGGGATCCATCGAATACCCTGCTTGCCAGCAAGATGCTGCCGTCTTCCAGTTCTCTAATCAGTGCCTGCTCGGGGAGAATGTTTCTAAGCTTGAATTCGTGGGCTATTGGGGAAGCTGCCTTGATAACGACTTCGTGAGTGGGAACGGCTTCTTGCTCGATCAGCCTTTGAAGCAGTTGCTGCTGTGGTTCACTGATCGTCGATGGCGTTTCTATCTGCTGGAGGCTGGCGATACTCGACACGGGTTCGAGAAATGGCGTATCAGCCATCACTCCTGCCAAGTACCAACGACCCCGTTTATTGACCAAGCGGTATGGCTCAATCTTTTGCTCTGCTTGCTCACCGACCCATGTCAGCCTGACGTTGAGCTGTTGGCTGATTGCTTTGGCAAGCGGCTTTAGCCATTGGTGATGGCTGTCGTCTTCATCGAGTTGAAAGCCTGCAAGGACGAATACAGGTGTTGATGCAGGGTTGAGCCAGAGCTTGATCAGACTTTCGTGATCATCCGGGAACAATGCTTTGGCCCCGAGTTGCTCGCACAGTCTCAAAATGGCAGGTGTGGTGGTTCTCCCTAGATAGCTGGGGTCGAGCCAATAGGTTTGTCCGTCACGTTCCAGCGGTAGATAAGCCAGTCTGACATTCAGGTCTCGCTGGATAGTGCGAGCCGAGACGTTGAACTCGGTGGCCAACTCTGAGATCACCAACCGCTGCCCGTTGTTGAGCTTGGTCAGGATCACGCCGAGGCGTTGGGCTAGGGTGTCGTGTTCTGCCATCCAGGGAAGCATCGTAGTCAAAGGTATCCCAGTGTCACGGAGGTGCCCGACAGGGCGTGTCGACTTGGATTTTCACGACGGGAGGGTCTTTAGGTAAGCAGAGTTGGCATAGCTGCGGGGGCTTTGGTATCTGAAAAATGCGGAAAAGTTGATGGAATGCCGACGATCGCGTCGAAGCGTCGAATTTGTCCGTCAGCTCGTCACGACCGTCGGCATTTTTCCCTAAATTCCTCCGTTTTGGCTGAGTTGGGGTAGGGCAGCGTGGGCCGCGTTGCTGGGTATCAGAGCCTGTTCCACACAGTTGGCCACTTGGGTACTGGTGTGCCGCAGTCTGCTGGCGTGCAGGTGGGCATATCGTTGGCTGGTCTGGCTGCTGGCATGGCCCAACTGAGCTTGCACGTCATACAAGGTTCCCCCACTGGAGACGATCAAGGCGGCGACTGAGTGGCGGCAGGTATGGATGCAAACAGGCCCATCGATCCTTGCCCGTTTCAGCATCCGGTCAAACGGTCTGGTGACGTTGTTCAGCGGTTTCCCTTGTTTTTGTCCAGGGAAAATATAGGGATTACCTTCAATCTGATGGGTCTCCTTGAGTATCTGTATAGCCATATGGTTGAGGTGGAGGATCCGGCTTTTCCCGTTCTTGGTGTGGGGGATGAACAAGGTCAGCTGGGATTGATCGAGGTGTTCCCACTTGGCCAATCTCAACTCGTCCTTACGCAACCCTGTCAGTAAGAGCAGTTTGACGTACTGACCGGCATAACGGTTTTCATCAATATCCGCAGCCATAAACAGCCGCCTGATCTCCCCCTTATCCAGATAGCGTGTCCGTTGGTTGTTTTCAGTCAGGGTTTTGAGGTGCCTCAACGGGTGTTGCTCCAGATAGCCCATCCGAACACTCCAAGTCAGAATCGCTTTGAGCAAGGTGGTGATCCGGTTGTTGGTTGCTGGCTTCACTTTACCCAGTAGATTGGTTTGCAGGGCTTGGCCCTGCTCCAATTTGATTTCAGAGAGTAGCCGAGATCCCAAGGCTGGTTTCAAATGGTCACGAAACCGCTGAGCATCATCTCGCCACGATCTCTTGTGGTGCTGGGCATATGGAAAGTAGTGCTGCTCAAATAGCTCGGCCAAGGTGAGCTCCTGCCGTTTATCTTCTTTCTGCTGCTTGGGGTCGATGCCCTGCGAAAGCAGTCGTTTATAGTCTGTGGCGATCTCTCTGGCCGTGTTCAGGTCTACATCGGGAAAGCGGCCTATGGATATCGCCCGTTTACGACCTTGCCAGAGATAACGAAGTAGAAATTTCTTGGAGCCTTCCCCTTTGCCTACCAGACACTTGAAGCCTGGGATCTGGGTGTCGCTGTATTCGGCCTCGGTTGATTTGGCATGGGGTGGATTGGGCGGTAGCGCTTCAATGGCTTTTTGAGTGAAGCGAAATCGGGAGGGAGCATTTGCCATCGTCTGTCTCCTGTCATTTGAGGTGGATGTGATAGGGAGGTTCTTCCAAAGAAAAAACAGCACAGGGATGTCAATTCCTTGTGCTGCCGGGATGAAGTTGGTGATTGGCTGAGCCTAATGCTGGTCTCTGGCCCAAGCAGGAACAGTGGTTACTCGGATTCCGGTCTATATCCGGTCTTCTGGGCGGGGGAAAATCTGAAAACTCGATTTTTTGCTGTCGGTGGCGACGAGTCGTCGGGCTGGATCTAAACGGTGCTCGACGCGTCGTCACCACCGACGAGACTTTTCCAGATTTCTGCGTGTCAGAGGTCAGTCTGGTGTCACCGTCAGGGTGAATACGTTCATCTGGGCATAGCAGCAAAAGTTAAGCTGCCAGAGCTCAAACCATTCATGCACGTCAGCCGACGACATGGCACCCAGCATCGAATGGGAGTATTCGCCCATGCTGAAATCGAAATCCAACTCCTTGGCCAACTCGGCGCACCAGCCTTGGCCCACATAGGCAAAATCGGTGACGTAGCGTAGGTGCCAGCCGTCATCCCAACGTTCGAGACGGATCTCTACAGGGTGATAGCCACCCGTGGTAGCGCTGTAGTCTGGATCTCGATAGTTGAGAATCAGGGCTGCTGGTGATGCACCATCCGGGATCTCGTTTGGGAAATCGTCCAAAGCTGAGCTGATGGCCTGTTCCAGTAGCGTTTTCAGGTCGTGGCTTATCCTCACAGGTAAGCCCGTGATAACGAGGGTAGGTTTCATATCTTGGTTCTCGTTGAGATTGAGTAAAAGGGGGAAGGGGGGGAATAGGGCTTGAACGTGGTTACTGGGCTACGTTGGATTCTTCTGGCCGCATGGCCTTGAGGCTGGCAAACCACTCGCCGTGTTTACCCGTGATCATATGGCCGAAACGTACCTCGGGTGCAGCCTTGGTCAAATCAAGATGGCGCAGTACGGCAGCCAGGAACCCCGCGTTATTGCTACTGCCCTTGAAGTGCCAGATCACCTTGAACAGGCCAGAGGTAAATGCCTTGTCCGGCTGTTGCTCGTTCAGCAGGTCGATGACTTGCGCCAGATCGAACCACTCCTTGGAACATAGACCGCCGCCGCTACTGCCCGTCAGACGGATCAGCAGCTCGGCCTGCTCGGGTTCATGGCCTATCTCATAGCCCACGGTGGTGGTAGAGCCTGGCGAGAGCAGAGTGGCTATGCCACTGACCAAGATAACCTTGGCTGGTGATATTTGTATGCCATCAGACTTGATTGTGACAGCAACACTTACTTGCTGTTTGGCTGCTTGTTTATCGGTTTTGGAGTTCATGCTTAGAGTCCTTACGAGATTGTCAGATAGTGGATTTCAGGTAGATAGTGGAGCCCAAGTCGGGCAGTGCTTGCTCAGGCATGAGAACGAAGGCCAGATGCTGGAATACAGGGAGTGGAGCCGATAGAGCATCAAACGGGGTGCCATAACCTGAGAAGCGATAGGGTTCCCAAGTCTCGGCAGCAGGGAGGGGAAGCCAGAACACCGCATGCTCGGCACAGTCAACCAGCGTGATGGTTCCAGCATCAAGTCGCCAATAGTCCGCGTAGTAACCTTCGTCGTCATCCCTGAACGACTCACCCGTATGGGCGGCGACTGCAATCAGTACTTCAGGCGCTTCGCTGTGCAGAGATTTGGCCTTGAGGACGGTCGCCTCTTTGATAACAACCAGCAGCACGGGCTGATTTACATCTGGCAGGAACTCAGGAACATACATTCCGTTTGTGATGACCTCTTGTGTCAGCAGACTCAAGGTCTGCCAGCTACAGGCATACCCCTTGAGGGTCTCGTGGGTGGCATATTTACCTTCTTGGATAAACTCGTCCATGGCTAACCTCCCTCAGTCCGCTGGTCCAGTGATATAGCCGATAGTGCCACCGATGATGGTGCCTGCGACGGCACCAGGGATACCGCCTCTGGCACCGATACCCGCTCCGGTGATGGCTCCTTTGATCGCCCCCTTGGTACTGCCCTTGACAGTGAAATCGATACTGCCGTCTCTCATTGGCTTGATGCTGACTGCGGCGTATTGCTTGCTCAAAACGTGATGGATAAACATGTTTTTTCCTAAGATTTGTGGATATGCAAAAGGCCCTGAGTGGTTAGCTCAGGGCCTGATGTTCGGGATAAACATGGATTTAATATGCATTTAAAATGTGGTTATTTACGGCGTCATGGTTTCCAGTGAAGACATATAGTATGCTGCTGATAATAATCAGCTACAGAGACTTAATATGGGGTGTTGCGTGGACGAGAAAAAATTTGACATTATTTACCCTGCAACTAACGGTGGCGAGCCAATAAAGACAATGGATCGGGATGGTAAAATTTTATTTCGCTTCCCAGATGTTGTTCGAGTCTTAGCAAAAGACAATGAAAACATTTCATATAATACAGGTGTTAAGTCTGGATTCGGTGGTCTTTTAAGTAAGCTTTCTTCAGTACTGAAAGAGAAAGAAAAATATATTATCCCCTTATCTGATAAAAATGAATATGGTTTTGACTACGAGTTCTATATAACAGAGGCTGGGCTATATCGAATAGTAACAATTGATGATAGTGAAGCATCTGTACGATTCCAAGATTGGATTTTTGAAGATGTACTACCATCCATCCGAAAATATGGTATTTATCCACCCCCGAAAGAGGGTGCTTCTGAGTTAAGTACGATGGTGGCATTGTTGCAACAGAACGTTTCTATTTTGGCAAGAGAAATTGAGAAACGTGAAGAGTTAGAGAAAAAAGTCAATGTTATCGAGAATCGAGTTAACTTGATAGAGCAAAGCATTGATAGCAGTGATATGTACTTACTATCTGATGTTGTTGTTGCACGGGATATTGTATTGCCAATTGAGGATCTGTGGGCGTGGTGTGAAAAAATCCGTCTTGAGACCAGAGCGGAATGTCAGAAGTGTTTATCTGGCGATCGACTCAAAACGAAGTATCCACTGTTTGTGATTGAACAGGCTATTGAACAAGTAACAACATGCATGCGGTTGGCGAGTAGATAGGTTGATGTTATATGCCTTGAAACGGCCCTGAGTTGTTAGCCCAAGGTTTGGGATTTTTAGTTGACAGTAATTCAAAGTCTGTTTGATAAGAAAATTGATACAGATGTAAACTAAAAACGTATTTTATGAGGTCCATAAAGTGGCATTTCCTGAAAGATTATTTGATTTGGTTTATATCCCGACTTTAGATGAGAAGCTTGATGAACTTGCTCTTCTTGCTGAAGCTGAAAATTGGAACTACAATCAAACTGATGAATCAAGTAGTAAGCCAATATTGTTTAACTATTTACAATATACATATCAGCGACTTAGAGAGGAGAATAAAATTGAACTCTCGGACGATGGGCAGTTACTTACATTTAATACTGGATTGGTGACATTAAATCAAGAGGAAATATATTCATATTGTACTGTGAATAGGAATCAAAATGCCAAGCAAAATTGGTATTTTAATTCATGGGAAAGAAAGGGTTCGGCTTCGTTAAATGGTTTTTCTCGTTTACCTGAAATGGCTCATTATTTTAACGATCCATCATCATTGGTTTTTGATTTTAGAAAAGAGGTTAGAACAAACATAGAGCATATCATTTCTGATAATAAATCCCGCTTCCCAGAACCGTATAAGAATCTGAGTGATTATGAATTACAAGTTTATCTGAAAGGCGCAATATCTAATGCGATTGAGCGTGTCAGAAGGAATTATAAGACTGCGATCCCTCATTATTATAAAGGACGCGTGCAGTTGATGCTCCCGCTGTGTCTTGGTAAGCCTAATGAGGCGAGCTTAGCTATAGTGGTGGAGGATATGGGGGCATACTATCGTGCTGCGACTTGTTTAACCCTCAGCATGGCGTATAACAATGCACGTCTATTAGCTCGCCCCGACCGAGATTGGCTTAAGCCTTAACAATAAGTTTCAATGCTGCGGGGCCTCGTGGCATTGAAATTATATATCGTTTAAAAAAGTTCATACAGTTGCTGCTAACGAATCTTTATTCCATTATTTTTAGTTTTTTCAACCATAATATATAGTTATACTCTTAGGTTGTTAGAACGCTCATAAAGTTGATTTGTGATTGCTTATTTTTTCAAAGTTCAATTGGATTCTCCATGCGATTTAGAGCCAACCTTGAACTTTGCAACGACCAATGAATAATCATCTACTGGGCCATTACGAAGTATTCTTTTATAAAGGCTAGCAGTGAAACAGTTTGGGTTTTTAATAGTGCTATCTGCAAAACGCGGGCGCAGGTCCCAATGATGATGGGCGCCATCAGACATAATATATATATTTATTTCGTCACTATCCCGCACTAAATCCTCTATAGGTATAAATTTGCTTTGAAAATTAAGTGGTATATCTTTAGAAATAGCGGATGTTAATGTGTTTTTACCACCCAGATTTTTCAACTCTTTCTTACTATAAAGATTTTGGTCTAGCAACATTTGGTGCTGGGTGTGATCTTTAGTCAGTTGTTCCAATTTAGAATCTGAATTTATATATAAACGACAATCACCGATATGTCCGATATAGAGACCAAATGAATTTATATAAGCAAACGTCAGAGTTGTCGCTGCTTCACGATACAGAGCATTTTTTTCAGACAGCTCAGACACTGCATTTTTAATGGATGCGAATAAAAAATCTAAATTGTCAATATGGCCTTCACCAATCCCATGCAATAAACCTTGAATAGCACTACTAGACGCATGTTCTGCACCAGAATAAGATCCGACGCCATCTGCAATCGCCAACAAATATCCCTGTTTGATAAAGTGAGGTGCAAGAACGGTATCTTGATTTGTTCGTGACGATGTCTTCGCATAAGAGAAAAGACCACAAGAAAGCATTGATATCATATCTTATTCCTTTTTTTAATAGATACTAGCTCCTGAATAATTTCTTCAACAGAATTGAAACGATTTGCTGGTCGCCATGCTGTGCACTTATCAACTAATTCACGAATTCCGTCTATATTATCAAAATCCATTTCGTCAATAATCACTCCTAATGCAAAGATATCAGTTTGCACAGAATATACGCCTGCAGCTTTTATCTCTGGTGCCATATATTTAGCAGTTCCCATTGCCATAGCTACTTTCGTGAGAATCTCTGATGCCGGATTGTCTTTGTCAGCATTTTTAACCAACCCAAAATCAGATATTTTGTATACGCCATTTCCGAAATTAAGAATATTGGATGGTTTCAGATCTCGATGTAAGTAGGAAGGCTTTCGATTAGGTTCTTCTCCTCGTGCAGCGTGCATGTAATGCACACCGGACATGATCATCTCAGCTATTCTCATTTTTTTGGAATTATCAAGCGCTCCAGATGCTAGGTCTGAACTTAAATCGCTAATAGCTAAATCCATCACAAACCAAGGGCTGTCTTGATGAAGGTTATGGAGGTATACCGGAGCTATGTTGGGGTGCACGCATCGAGCCTGATAAACAACTTCACGCTGAAAGCGTCGACGAAATTCTTCTTTATTCAACCCCTCTGCAGGACATAAAACTTTTTTAGCGTAATCACCACACTTATTTCCACTGGCCGCGTATAATTCTACTTTTTCCACGAAACCAAAACCACCGCGACCAATTTCAGTAACAGTTTTAATTACATAACTATGGTGACGCTCTTCCATACTATCTATCCAAGCATAACAGAAAGTCAAAATTTACCTCTTTTTAAGATAAAGGTCTATTATTATGCGTGTTTTTACGTCATCCCTCACTCTGGTGTCCTTAACCATTCCCTCATATGAGTGAGGTGTGGCGCGGTGCGGCTTTCACGAAATGATCCTTAACCACATCGATGACATATTTGGTTACGACGTCCATGCCGTCGGAAATGGCCTTTCCCTTCTGGTGTGAAAGTTACCGACGGTCGCGTCGGCGCGACGACCTGTCGCCTCGTCACCATCGATGCGACTTTTCGCAACTCCTGGCAAGCTCAGCCTCCAGCTACAAAGACCGGATATCCCCCAGACTTTCCCAGATCTGGTCCACTAACCATTCTCCCTGTCTTGCCTCTCGTGAGGCCCTGCATCTTTCTATCTGCGTTATCTCCGTGTCTACGGCACTTGTTCCGGTCTGAGCATCCTCATGACTTCCCATCAAAAAGACCGGAAGCCGTGACCGGAGGTGTTTTCTGGGGGCATTCTCGTCAGGGGAGGGGATGGGTCTCTGTGCAGGCTACAGCGTGAACAATTCACCTGCGGAGCTGACCGGATAGGGACCGGAGCAATCGTTGGTTGGGTTTGAGCTGAGCGAAAATAGTAAGTGTTGCTCTCTTACTGCGAGAGGCATGGGAGAGAGCATGCAGTGGGGAAGGACTGGATCAGCTTGAAACAATGAAGAGATAGATATGAAAAAGCCCAGTTCGGAAACTGGGCTTTAAATTTGGCTCCCTCGACAGGACTTGAACCTGTGACATACGGATTAACAGTCCGCCGTTCTACCGACTGAACTACGAGGGAATTGGCTCCTCCTACTGGACTTGAACCAGTGACATACGGATTAACAGTCCGCCGTTCTACCGACTGAACTAAGGAGGAATAGCCTGTCTCGTCGAGACGGGGCGGATATTAATGGCCCATCTCCCGGGTGTCAACCCGCCTGCCAGCGTAAAAAATGGCTTTTTGGCCCGTTTGTCCAAAACTTGGGCAGCGCGGACTATTTTCAGCACAATCAGGAGCTTGAGATCGCGCCTCCGGTCGGGTTGTGCCTGCCTTGTCCCCTGATTCCCGCATGCTGCCAGGAGGAGGCGTGATGTCGTTCATCCGCAGAGTACAGTGCCCGGGGAAACCTGCCGTGGCGGGAAACGGCGTTGATATTCGGGGTGTCACCGACAATATTGCGCGCTCATGGCCATTTCTTGATCCTGCCCATCGAATTATCTGGCCGGGTCGGGTATGGTTGCCTTCGATACCATCGCCGCGTCGACAGCTCTGCCGGCCCTTGATGATGATCGGGTGCCGGTTCACCCCGGCCTTTGTCTCCCTCTTCTGGTATTACCCTAGACATGCACAATCAAGCTTCCTTACAAGGCGTGAAGCTGGCCATCGCATTGCGCCAATCCTGCATTGACGAACCCTACAGCGTGGCGCGCTTTGGCCGCGACCTCATCGCCGGCATCACGGTCGGCATCATCGCCATTCCCCTTGCCATGGCACTGGCCATCGCCAGTGGGGTGCCGCCCCAGCACGGGCTCTATACCGCCATCATCGCCGGCATCGTCATCGCCGTGACCGGGGGATCCCGCTTCTCCATTTCGGGCCCAACCGCCGCCTTCGTGGTGATCCTCTACCCGGTGGCCCAGCAATTCGGCGTCGGGGGCCTGTTGATGGCCACCCTCATCTCGGGTTGTTTCCTGGTGGCCATGGGCATGGCGCGTCTCGGGCGCCTCATCGAGTACATTCCCCCTTCGGTGACCCTGGGGTTCACCGGTGGTATCGCCATCGTCATCGCCACCCTGCAGATCAAGGATTTCTTCGGCCTGCAGGTCCTGGAGATGCCGGAAACCTATCTGGGCAAGGTACAGGCGCTGGCCCATGCCCTGCCAAGCTGGCAGTGGGGGGACACCCTCGTCGGGGTGGCGACGCTGGCGGTGCTGCTGCTCTGGCCGAGATTGCGCCTGCCGGTACCCGGCCATCTGCCCGCCGTGCTGGTGGGGGTGGGGCTGGCGTTTGGTCTGCACCAGTTCGGGGTGGACGTCGCCACCATTGGCAGCAAGTTCAGCTATACCTTGGCCGACGGCAGTCAGGGCATGGGCATTCCCCCTATCGCCCCGACCCTGGTGATGCCCTGGGCGCTGCCGGGGCCGGACGGGGCACCGGTGGAGTGGAACCTCGCCGCCATCGAGCGGCTGCTGCCCGCCGCCTTCTCCATGGCCATGCTGGGAGCCATCGAATCCCTGCTCTGCGCCGTGGTGCTCGATGGTATGACGGGTCGCAAGCACAGCTCCAACGGCGAGCTGGTGGGGCAGGGCCTTGGCAACATCCTGGCCCCCTTCTTCGGTGGCATCACGGCGACGGCCGCTATCGCGCGCTCCGCCGCCAACGTGCGGGCCGGTGCCACCTCGCCCATTTCCGGTATTGTCCATGCGTTGGTGGTGCTGGCCGCCATCCTGGTGCTGGCTCCCTGGCTCTCCTGGTTGCCGCTCTCTGCCATGGCCGCCCTGTTGCTGCTGGTGGCCTGGAACATGAGCGAGGCCCACAAGGTGGTGGATCTGGTGCGCCGGGCGCCCAAATCCGATGTACTGGTGCTGCTGGTCTGCCTGTCGCTGACCGTCATCTTCGACATGGTCATCGCCATCACCTTCGGGGTGATCCTGGCGTCACTGCTGTTCATGCGTGAAATCGCCAAGATGACCAGGCTGCACAACCTGGCGGATCACAAACGCTATGCCAGCGAGGTGTCCCCCTCGACCCTTGTCTACAAGATCAACGGACCGTTGTTCTTTGCCGCCGCCGAGCGGGTTTTTGACGAATTGCTTGCCCAGGTGAAGGACCACAAGGAGTTGATCCTGCAAATGGAGGCGGTCTCCATCCTGGATGCTGGCGGTCTCACCGCCTTCCAGCAGTTCGCAAAACGCATGGCCAAGGCGGGGGTCCGTCTCAAGGTGGCTGAATTGCAATTCCAGCCCCTCAAGACCCTGGCGCGGGCCAAGGTGCGTCCGGTGGCGGGAGAGCTGGAGTTCTACGGCTCGCTGGAAGAGGCTATTCGAGGAGAACATTTGCACGAAGCGGTTGAAAATTGATGGAAAGGGATAGGAAACGGCATATTTTTAGTCACTTGGTTCGCTTATTGAGCAAACAGTGGCAAAAGATAAAAAATTGCATTGACCGCCTCGCGCCTATCCCTTACATTACGCCCCGTTCCAGCGCAACGGCACAGCGAATTCGTGTTGGCTGAACACGTTAAAGCGCAGACCAAAATTGGGTGCGGTGTCCGAGTGGCTGCCCACCGACGAAGTCGGCAAGATGCACGCGCAGCGTGCTCCGAAAGCCACTTCAAGCAGTGAAAATTTGGTGAGGTGTCCGAGTGGCTGAAGGAGCACGCCTGGAAAGTGTGTATACGGCAACGTATCGAGGGTTCGAATCCCTCCCTCACCGCCAAATTGCAAAAAAACCGACCTGATGGTCGGTTTTTTTGCTTTGGGGAAGCGTCATCAGCTCATCTCGAAGAGGGGGGTGAGAACCCTCGCCGGGTTCGAGCAGAGCAGCTTGCCGGGATGAACGGCCGCAGGCCGCCCCGAAGGGGTGAGCCACGCAGTGGCGAATCATCCCTCCCTTACCGCCAATTAAAACAAAAGGCCCCGTCGAAAGACAGGGCCTTTTGTTTTATCCGGTGATGGGCGGCTCGGTTCGGGCCCTGGTTCGAAAGGCGGGCAGGATAGCCCGCAGGGCGATCGCCAGGGATGGCGCGAGTCGCTCCCGACCCATCCTCAGATGTCAGAACCGGCCAGATGGTCGGTTTTTTGCTTTGGGGAAGCATTTTCCGCTCACGCGGAAGAGGGGGGGAGCGCCCTCGTCGGGTTCAAGCAGAGCAGCTTGCCGGGATGAACGGCTGCAGGCCGCCCCGAAGGGGTGAGCCACGCAGCGGTGAATCATCCCGCCCATACAGCCAACTAAAACAAAAGGGCCTGTCGCGAGACAGGCCCTTTTGTTTTAGTTGGCGACAATCTGGTCATGTCTGTGATGGGGGGGGCTCGCAGGCGAAGCGGAGATGCCGCTGGCCAGGTTTGGGGAAGCAGCTTGGAGGTAGAGATAAACTCCGCCACGCGCAATATGTTGCATTTACACCAGTCATTTATGCTGCATGTGCAAGGTTTAATGGGTAAATGCAATGATTGCGCAACTTGTTGCGTCATGGTGTAGGTGCACGAATCGGTTTTCTATTCAACTATTTGTTTTAAAACAAAAAAATGTATTGGCATGGTCACTGCTAACGGATTCGGACGAGTGTCATAACCGTTCAACCATCAGGAGCAATTCCATGCCAACTCCATGTTATATCAGCATCGAAGGTCAAACCCAGGGCAACATCACTGCCGGTGCTTTCACCTCCGATTCCGTCGGCAACATCTTCGTGCAGGGCCATGAAGACGAGATGCTGGTACAAGAGTTCCAGCACGTCGTCACCGTGCCGACCGATCCGCAATCCGGTCAGCCGGCGGGTCAGCGTGTCCACAAGCCGTTCAAGTTCACCGTTGCCCTGAACAAGGCCGTGCCGCTGATGTACAACTCCCTGGCCTCCGGCGAGATGCTGCCGAAAGTGACCCTGAAGTGGTATCGCACCTCCGTCGAGGGCAAGCAGGAGCACTTCTTCAGCACTGTGCTGACCGATGCCACCATCGTTGACATCGACTGCCAGATGCCCCACTGCCAGGACCCGGCGAAGTCCGACTTCACCCAGCTGATCCAGGTCTCCATGGCCTACCGCAAGATCGACTGGGAGCACACCGTTGCCGGCACCTCTGGTGCGGATGACTGGCGCGCGCCGATCGAAGCGTAATTCTGAGCCAAAGGGCACTGCTTGCGGTGCCCTTTTATCGTCTCTGCAAGGACAACCTGCCCGGAGACCGTATTTCCGATTTTTCAACCCACGCATTTTTTCTTCTGTCCGTTTGCCTGGTGTGAGCGGTAACAAGAAAAAATCCGAGTTTACGTCTTGCCGCACGCCGTCAAGGGCGTGCGGCAGCCATGGTGGAAGAAAAATCCAGGCGATGGCGAAGATCTCACATGGCTTGATGTGCCCCACCTGATGGGGCCGCACGATATTTCAGGGGCGCGCAGCGATGGCAGACAGCACAGGATTACAATTTACCGTCAAGGTGGGGGCCCTGCCCGAGAGCACTTTCGTGGTGGCCGAGTTTGCACTGGATGAGGCGTTGAACCGGCCCTTCAACCTGCGCCTGGAGTTGGCAAGCGCTCAGCCCGACATCGACGTTGGCGCCGTGCTGGACCAGCCGTGCGAGCTCTTGGTGTGGTACAACGGCGAGCTGCAGCGCCGGGTGTGCGGGGTGGTCAGTGACTTCGCGCAGGGTGACAGCGGCTTTCGCCGCACCCGCTATCAGCTCATGGTACAGCCAGCCCTATGGCGGCTGTCACTTCGCCAGAATTCCCGCATCTTCCAGGCACAAAAGCCCGATGAAATCCTCAGCATTCTTTTGCAAGAGCACGGCATCACCGACTATGCGTTTGCCCTGAAAAACGAGCACGCCAAGCGGGAATACTGCGTTCAGTACCGGGAAACCGACCTCGATTTCGTGAACCGCCTCGCCGCCGAGGAGGGGATGTTCTATTTCCACGAGTTTGAAGCGGGCAAGCACCGCATCGTGTTTGCCGATGACGCTGCCGCCCTGACCGCCGGCCCCGAGCTCTTTTTCAACCTCGGCAACCGTTCGCTGGAACAGGGGCCCTACGTCCGTCAGTTCCACTATCGGGAGGCAGTGCGTTCGAGCGATGTGGAGCTCAAAGACTACAGCTTCAAGACCCCGGCTTATGGCCTTTCTCACAAAAAGCAGGGTGCAGAGCTCGAACACCAGCGCGATACCTACCAGCACTTCGACTACCCGGGCCGCTACAAAGCGGACCAGAGCGGCAAGGCGTTTGCCCTGCATCGGCTGGATGCGCTGCGCAATGACGCAGTGGCGGGCCAGGCTAAGTCCAACTGCGCGGCCTTGCTGCCGGGCCAGACGTTTTCACTCACCGAACACCCCAACGGCAGCCTCAATACCGACTGGCAAATCGTGCGCATCCAGCACACCGGCTTGCAGCCGCAGGCGCTGGAGGAGGAGGGGGGCTGCGGCCCCACCATCTACCACAACGAATTTGGCGTGGTGAAAGCCAGCACTACCTGGCGGGCACGCATCGGCAGCCCGGAGGCCCCTCACAAGCCGATGGTGGACGGCCCGCAAATCGCCATGGTGGTGGGTCCCGAGGGGGAGGAGATTTACTGCGACGAGCACGGCCGGGTGAAGCTGCAATTCCCGTGGGACCGCTACGGTTCGAGCAACGACCAGAGTTCCTGCTGGGTGCGCGTATCCCAGGGCTGGGCCGGCGGTCAGTACGGCATGATGGCCATCCCGCGCATCGGCCACGAAGTTATCGTCTCATTCCTGGAGGGGGACCCCGACCAACCCATCGTGACCGGTCGCACTTATCACGCCACCAACCGACCGCCCTACGAATTGCCGGCCAACAAGACCCGCACCGTGCTGCGCACCGAGACCCACCAGGGGGAGGGTTTCAACGAGCTGCGTTTTGAAGACCAAGCGGGTCAGGAAGAGATTTATATCCACGGTCAGAAAGACCTGAACGTGCATATCGAAAATGATGCCGCCTGGCACATCAAGCACGACGAACACAGGGACATCGACAATGAGCGGGTGACCCGCATCAAGGCCAATGATCACCTCACAGTGAACGGTGAAAAACGGGAGCACATCAAGGGGGACTATTCCCTCGGCGTTGACACCTCCATGCATCAAAAACTCGGTCAGCGCTGGCTCACCCAGGCGGGGCAGGAGGTACACGTCAAAGCCGGTGCCAAGGTGGTGCTGGAGGCGAGTTCAGACATTACCGTCAAGGTCGGCGGCTGCTTCATCAAGGTCGATGGCGGCGGCGTCACCCTGGTGGGGCCCACCATCAAGATGAACTCGGGCGGCAGCCCGGGTGCCGGCTCGGGATGGGGCGGCAAGTCACCATTGGGCCCTCTGGGTGTCAGTGTTCCCCCCAAACCCAAGGTACCGCTCACTCCTGCCCAACTGGCCACCATGAAGAGTGCCGCCCCTTTCTGTGAAGAGTGTGAAAAATGCAAGGAGGGTGGCTGTGAGATTTGAGAGCACACCGCTGGAAGCGTGGATACAGAGGCAATCAGCCCCTCTTTATGCCGTGCTGGCGGGGGCGTGCGATGCGGCTCCCTTGCAGCACTACTACCAGCTCGATGGCCGCGAAACGCCACGCGGGCTCTATCTTGGCACCCCTTATGAAGACTGGCATCCCGTCATGCCCTATCTGGTTGCCCTCGACAAGGAGAGCCCCTTTATCGAGTGGGCGCAGGGCGCCGAGGCGAGCGACTGGGGCTGGATAGTGGCGAGCGAGCAACCTGTCGATGCCCTCTATGCCCATCTGCAGGGGCTGACCCAGATCTGGCACCAGGGGGAGGCGGTCTTCTTCCGTTACTGGGATGGTGTTTATCTGAAACGCATTCTGGTCCAGCTGGGAGAGGGCTTCACCGCCCTGCTGCCAGGAGTGAACGGGATCTGGGTCGGAGGGGACGGCTTCGAATGGGCTGCGTCAGAAGCCGCAGCACCACGCGCATTCCCCTGGTGGGAGCTGCCCCCCGCCATTGCCGCGACCTTGACGAGACAGGATCCCGCCCCTCTTATCAACAACCTGATGCAGCAGTTGGCGGATCACAACGGTAAGCTCTACTGGGCGTTTCCCGAGGCGAACCTGCGCTGCAAGGTCGCCCGCTTTGTTTCCCGTCATCCATCCCCCGATATCGATCTGTTTCCGGCGCTGGAAGCGGCGCTGATCAATGAGGTTCAAGCATGAGCAATGTCGGCCAGGCCGTCTTCAACGAAGTGATCGCCGATTATCGCAACGTCCTGAGTGCCTATCGCAAGGATGCCGAGAGTTTCTTCCTGGGTGACATGCTCAGCATGGACATGGAGCAGACCATCAAGGTGGGCGACAAGACCATCACGGCATCGTCCGGCAGCAAGAAGGCGCAGTCCGTGGTGACGCAGTGCCCGCTGAGCGGCACGCTGCGGTTGGTTCATCTGTTCGAATCCGTCAGGTTTATTCCCATCGGCAATACCCCGTACAAGGTGGAGGCGGGGAAACTGGTGCGCGGACGATTTGTCAGCGAGGCGGTAGCCAAGGAGGGAACCCTGGATGGCAAGGGCATTGCCGAGGTCGGTAAGCTGACCCCGGGCAAGTCCTATCGGGTGACCTTCTACCCCAATGTGAAGAAGAGCGATCTGGATGCGCTGTTTGCCTCTTATGCCCCGGTTCAAAAAGACCTGGAGGCCTGGCTCACCAAGGAGTGGAACAGTGAGCACAAGGCGGCCTGGGCTCGTTACAGTGGCACTGGTGGCGGGTTTGGCAGCCATGCGCTGGCGGCGGCAAGCGGTATCGGCAAGGCGCTGGTCGGGGTGTGGGACGATCTCAAGACCCTCTACAACCTGCTGGCCGATCCGGTAGGCAATGCCAAAAAGCTGGCCGAGTTCGGGGTGGACGCTGCGGCCATGGCCAAGGCCGGGGCCTCCCAGATGGAAGCTGCCATGCTGGTACTGCAAGATGAGGCGCTGCTTTATCTTTATGCCTATGCCCTGGTGTGTTGGGTCAAGATGTTGCCCCCGGATCAGCAGACCGAGTTTGGTGCTCAGGTGATTTCGTCGGTACTGATTGACGTGATCATCGGGGTGGTGCTGACCGGCGGGGCAGGCCTGGCTGCACGCTATGGTGCCAAGGCTGCCACCATGGCCAAGAACAGTGACCGGGTCATGCGACTGGTCACTTCCCTGGTCGATCTCTCCAGGAAACACAACCTGGCCCAGCACGCCCAGCAGGCGAAAAAGGTGCTGATCACCGGGGCTGCACCGTTGAGCCCGGCCAAAAAAGCGGATCTCAAGCTGGTCGATGGCAATGCCAACACGCTGGTGGAAAAAGGCACGGCGGCCAAACGCCGATTCCAGGGGCACACCGAGATCAAACAGGTGAACAAGACACCTGATGCCTCCAAGCAGGCAGTTACCCCGAATAACCGGCCCCATCAACCGGAAGCCAGCACCTGCAAGAACAACTGCCCGGTCTCCATGGTGACGGGGGAGGAGTTGCTGGCACTGCAAGATGGCGAACTGCCGGGCTTGCTTCCCTTTGTCTTCGGGCGCCTCTATCGCACCTCTGCCGTCGCGCAATCCTGCGGCATGGGGCTTGGCTGGACGCATGCCCTTGCGCACCGACTTGAACGTCACGGCGATACCCTGACCTGGTGGGATGAGGAGTCCCTGGCAACCGAACTGCCGTTGCCATCAGCCGCCAGACCCATGGTGACCAACCTGTTGTCGGAGGCGGCGGTCTACCTCGGTGACGAGGCTGATGAAGTGATCCTGGCCAAGGCTGGTTCGCCGTTCCTGCATTTTACCTGGCATGGCGAGATTGGGCGGCTGACCGGTTTTTCCGATCCCTACGGCAATCGACTGACAGTGCGTTCTGACCGTCAAGGGCGCCCCGCCTGGGTTGAAAATGACGCTGGGCTGGCCCTTCGTCTCGCTTACGAGGGCGACCACATCATGGCGCTCGAGTTGCAGCGCTTTGATGGCATTGCCTGGCAGCCCCAGGCCACGCTGCAACGCTACCACTACGATGACCATGGTCACCTGGTAGCGGCCGAGAATGGGGCCGGGGAGTGCGAGCGGTATCGCTATCGTGATGATGGGGTCATTGTTGAGCGCCGTCTGGCTGGCGGTGCCGGTTTCTTCTGGGAGTGGGAAGGGGAAGGCAAGTCTGCCCGCGCCATCCGCCACTGGAGCGATGTGGCGGGTTTTGATGTCACCTATGGCTGGGATGATGACAAGGGCGAGGTGACGGTACTCAATGCCGATGGCAGTCAGGAGGTGTATCAGCACGACAGCCAGGCACGTCTTGTCCGCCAGCAGGATCCGGATGGTGCGATAACCGAGTTTGCCTACAACGGCAAGGGTCAGAAAGTACTGGCCCGTGATCCGCTGGGGGCCGAGACCCATTATCACTACGACGAAGAGGGGATGTTGGCCCTCGAAGTGGCTCCCGACGGCAGTCAGACTGCCTATCACTACTGGGATGGCCGGGTTCGCAAGGTAGTGCAGGGGGAGCGCGAATGGCGCTTTGAGCACAATCCGCAAGGGGATCTGATTGCCAGGCGGGATCCCCTGGGGAACGAAACCCGTTATGGCTATACCCCTCAGGGCAAGCTGTGCTCTGTGGTTCACCCGGACAGCACCCGCACCGAATTGGTATGGAACCGCCTTGGCCAACTGATCGAAGAAAAAGGGGTCGATGGCGGGACAAGCCGCTGGCGCTATGACGAGCGGGGCCGCCAGATCGTGCGGCAAGACCCGCGTGGCGCAATCACACGCTATGAATGGGACGCGGCAGATCGCCTCAGTGCCGTCCATCTGCCCGGGGGCGGCGTTCGCCGCTATGAGTACAACGCCTATGGCAAGGTCACGGCGCAGTGGGACGAGCTGGGTCGCGAGACACGTTTCGAATATCACCCCGGCCTGCATCTGGTGAGTCGGCGCATCAACCCCGATGGCAGCGAGCTCAAATACCGCTACGACAACGCCAAGCTCTTTCTCAGCGAGATCGAGAACGAGCATGGTGAACAGCATCGTATCCATTACCATCCCAACGGGCTGGTGGCACGGGAAACCGGCTTCGATGGTCGCACCACCGCCTACCGTTATGATCTCAACGGACGCCTGAGCGAAAAAGTGGAGTTCGGCAAGCAGGAGACCGAGCTGGTCACCCGCTATGAGCGCGACCCCATGGGGCGCTTGCTGAAAAAATCCCTGCCAGATGGTCGCGAGATCGTCTTCGAGTATGACGGCCATGGCCAGCTCATCCGGGTCGACGACGGTGCCTGGCCCCTGGCATTTGACTACGATGGTGCCGGTCATCTGGTGGCCGAGCATCAGGGGTGGGCCTCAAGCCATTTCCGATACGATGCCATGGGACGGTTGTCACACTGGCAACTGCCCGACGGCAACCGGCTTGGCTATCACTATCAGCACGGGGCGCTTGGCGGCATTGATCTCAACGGCGCCGAACTCACTCGCCACCAGGTGGTGGGTGGGCTTGAGCTGCGCAGGCAGCAAGGGGCACTGACCCAGCAGTACGAATATGACGAGCAGGGGCGCCTCTCGGCACTGCGTCTGCAGCGGGGCAAGCAGGTCGCCCGCGAGCGGCACTATGGCTATGACAGAACGGGCAACCTGCTGCGCATCGATGACAGCGTGCAGGGGGAGCAGCACTACCGCTACGATCCGCTGGACCGCTTGCTGGAGGTGCGGGGCGAGCTGACCGAGCGCTTCTTGCATGATCCGGCCGGCAACCTCCTGGGTGAACGTTCGGGTGGTCAGTTCGATGGGGCTCGCACCCAGGGGAACCGGCTGCTGTTGAGTGGCGATCGCCACTTCGAGTACGACGAATTTGGCCGATTGGCGCTGGAGCGGCGCGGCAAGGGCCAGCAACTGGTGACCCGCTATCACTACGACTGCCAGCACCAGCTGGTGAGGGCTGAACTGCCCGATGGCAGCACTGCCTGTTATGACTACGATGCCTTTGGTCGCCGCATTCGCAAGACGGTAAAGGGTGCAAAAGGCGAGCAGGTTACCGAATTCCTGTGGCAGGCCAACAACCTGATTGCCGAGAGCCACTATCTGCTCGGTGATGACAAGCATCGTACTGACGAGCAGTACCGCAGCTTTATCTATGAACCCGGCAGTTTCAAACCCCTGGCACAGCTGGAAGGGGAGGGGCAGAAGGCCGAGGTATTCCACTACCAGCTTGACCACCTGGGCACGCCCTTGGCACTGACCCGCACAAGCGGGGCCACCGCCTGGCAGGTGCGCTATCGAGCCTATGGCAATGTCTGGCGTGAAGAGATCGCCGAGGTGGCAACCCCCTTGCGTTTCCAGGGGCAGTATTTTGACGCCGAGACGGGGCTTCACTACAACCGCCACCGCTACTACCAGCCCGGCACGGGTAGATTTATCACCCCTGACCCGATAGGCTTGGCCGGCGGGCTCAATAACTACCAGTATGCCCCCAACCCTACAGGCTGGGTGGATCCGCTAGGGTTAAGTAATGTGCCGGGACAGTGTCCATTGGATACACCTAGAGCTCGGATCCCAGTTGAGCAGCAAGATGTATTCAAACAATTTGAGCAGCATCATACTGGCCAGTTTAACGATGACCATGCATTGGTTAGCGCATTTGAGAATGTGAGGGACAATGAGTCCCCATGGCCTGTTGGGTTTACTCCTAAGACGCGAATTATTCAGCCTGGAGAACGTTTTAATATGATCACTAATGAGGGCAGAGCTCAGTTTCCAGGTCAATTTGGTACTCAAAGTGAGATCCCTAACTCTAGCTTTGGTAGAGCAAATCTCGCAATCAAAGAAGAATGGAAAGGAACACTTGATAGAAGAGTTACCTATGAAGTACAACGTCCATTTGACATAGAATATGGTCCCGTTGGACCACAAATAGAAAAAATGTCTGATGGTTCATACAAGTATTATCCAGGGGGAGGAGAACAGATTAGACTTCTTTACAAAGATTTCGAAAATGCTGTTCCCAGTAAGAAAAATAATTATACAGATAACGCTTACCTAAAAATAATCTCTGATATAGCTTTGCCACAGGAGTGAAAATGAGGGTTGACTTAAATGAGAATGATATTTCTTGGGTTTATGATGGTAAAGAAATAAAAGTGATAGGTGATTATGTTGACGCTGCTTATGATAAGAAGTTAGATGGTGTGGCGGCTTTAAATGCCTCTGGCATTAGTTTTTTTGATAAGGAGGGAGATTTACTTTTCATTACCCGTTTTTCATTTAAAGAACCTGGTAGCTGCATATATTGCTTAGCAAACCAATCAGCTTCCGCAGAAAAAACAGTGAGAGTTGTTCTTGCACATGAACCGTCATTTAAAGGTGAGCGTTTTTGGCAACATGATATTAATATTGAAAATGGAACTATTTCAGAGCCACTTGCAAAATGGCGATGAATGAAAGAGTAGCTCCCCTCCGGGGATACATAATGCAAGGATAAGGTGATAGTCGGTTTAAATATAAAGTGCTACTGGTAATGAACCAGGGGCAATTTCTGGTGAGTGGGTTCCTGGCGGGAAAACTAAAGGTGGGGCAAAATAAGCCGCATTGCATGGTGCGGAAAACATAAAACATGATGGTATTGTATGGAGATGGTATTCACCTGACAGTTGCCCACAAAAGGGAGTGGTCATACGGCTTCAAACCGGATAACAAAACGGTACCCCTACCGTGTTATCTGGAGTCACCGTATGACCACCAACGAGAAAGTAGCACGTCGTAAACTCAGCTTGCTAGAGCTCGCCAAAGAGCCCAATAACGTCAGCACAGCCTGCAAGCTCATCGGCTACAGCCGCCAGCAGTTCTATGAGATTCGCCGTAACTACCAGACCTATGGGGCTGAAGGCTTGCTCGACAAACTCCCCGGCTGTAAAGGGGCGCATCCCAACCGGGTCACTCCCGAGATTGAACAGGCTATCCTCGATTACTCTCTCACCAGACCAACCCATGGTCCGCTGCGGGTCGCGCAAGAACTGGCTCTGCAAGGCATCAACGTCAGTGCGGGCGGTGTGCGTGGCGTGTGGCAACGTCACGACTTGCTCTCCAAGCATGACCGCTTGTTGCGCCTCGAGAAAACCCATAGGGAACAGACGATTGAGCTCAATGACGAGCAGATCCGCCTGCTCGAGCGCTTCAGCCCCGAGTTTCGCGAACGCCAAATTGAGGTTCACTACACCGGGGAACTGGTGGCGGTCGACACCTTCTTCGTCGGCGCACTCAAGGGGGTGGGCAAGGTGTATCTGCAAACCGTACTGGACTGCTACAGCCGCCACGCCTGGGGACGGCTCTACACCAGCAAGCTGCCGGTGACCTCGGTCCATGTGCTCAACGAAACGGTCCTGCCGTTCTTCGAGGCTCACGAGGCTCACGAGGCGCGGGTCTATACCATCCTGTCGGACAACGGGCGCGAGTTCTGCGGGCGCCCTGACCATCACCCCTACGAGCTGTTCCTGCAACTGGAGGGGATTGAGCACCGGACCACCAAGGTACGCAGGCCGCAGAGCAACGGCTTTATCGAGCGGCTACATCGCACCCTGCTGGATGAACACTTCCGTATCAAGGGGAGGACAACTTGGTATGAGTCGGTAGAGCAGATGCAGACAGACCTGGACAGCTATCTGGATCACTACAACACCCAGCGGCCACATCAGGGCAGGATGATGGAAGGACAGACTCCCTACAGCATGTTCAAAAAGGGTCTGAAATTGATACCGAAGGAAGTGCGCACTAAAGTAGCGTAAACAAGACACCGGTTTGAGGCCGGTGTCAGGTGATAACTAGATCTGTACAATCTGCTTAGTTATTTTGATGAAACGATGAGATGGCAATAATGAAGCCATATAGTGAAATTGAGTTCATATCAGAGTTCAAAACAAAACCATGGAATTTCTTTAGAGGAAATGAGGGATTCTTGATTATGGACCGAGATTGGGGAGAGCATGGCCATTATCGTTCAACTGGGCGTCTTCTAACCTATATTGAACGGGGAATTCTATCACTAGAAGATCTTACGAAAGGAATGAATGCGTTTATCGGCACGCTAGATAAAGATAGTAAAGAAGATTTCTTTCAATTTACCGCTAGTGCTTGCTACATCTATTGCTCCATATATGATGTGGATTGTTATCCATATAAAATAGAAGATGACTTTTTTTTACCAGGTCATGCTTGCCACAGTATTTCAAAAGAATATATTGATGGTATAACTTTTGACTACCATGATCAACATTATGCATCTTTGATAAAAAAGGAATACCCTAAATCAGGCTTGGCAAATCTTTTGCTGTGATACGTTTAATTTTATCTAGATTATAGTTGAGTGTTTTTTATTATGTGCTTTTGGTATTTTGGGTGTTTCTACTAAATTTCTTATTATCCTCTTGTTTAAAACTGCGGGTGTTATAGATGGTATATCGAGCTTTACTATCGATGTTATTAGCTAGTTTGCTTATTGCATGTTCTACAACTACACGACTCGCCGAGTCTGAACTCTCCCAAGCCGCCCAGCAGGGCCAGGGCAAGGCGCAATATGAGCTGGCCAACCGTCTGGCGGCCAAGCCGGATTATCCTGAGGCGATGCGCTGGATGAAGCAGGCGGTCGAGCAGACGGGCCCCATGGCGGCAGATGCCGATATTCGGGGCAGGGCCGCGCTACAGGTGGGAAGTTGGTATCAGGCTGGGTTGGGAGAGCCCAAAAATCCTGTACTGGCCAGGCAGTGGTGGCAGCGCTCCGCCAAGTTGGGCAATGGGGAGGCCAGCTATCAACTGGGTCAGGAGTGCCGGCAACGGCACAAGGGCAAGCTTACCAGTGAGTGTCTCGACTGGTTCGAGCAGGCCGCCAAGCGGGATCATGGAAATGCCCAACTGGTTCTGGGGCAGTGGTATGCAGGTCAGGCGGGGGCCGATGAAGAGGCCGTCAAGTGGCTGGAGAAAGCCGCCGAACAAGGGAATCGGGTTGCCCAATTCCAGCTTGGCGCTCGCTATGAGCAAGGGAAAGGGGTGATAAAACGCGCCGATCTTGCCCTGCGCTGGTATGAGAAAGCCGCAGCCCAGCAACAGCCGGACGCTTTGTTGGTGCTGGCGAGCAAGGCGCCCTCTGAAGAGGCATTCAGCCTCTATCAGCGCGCCGCCAATGCAGGAGCTGCTCCTGCCCAGCTGTGGTTGGGGCAGGCCTATCTGAGGGGGGATCTGGTTGCCCAGGACCTGGCGCTTGGCCGTTATTGGCTGGAGCTGGCGGCAGGCAATGGTTCCCATGAAGCCGAATATCAATTGAGCCTGCAGCAGAGCGATATCACCGCACGGGAGCACTGGCTGAACCTGGCTGCCGCGGGTGGTGTGAGTCAGGCCCAGCTTGAACTGGCGACCCTGCAACAGGAACGGGGGGAGTTGAAAGCTGCGCGTAAGAGCCTCTCTCTGGCGGCCTCGCAGGGCAATGTCGAGGCTCGATATGCCTACGGCGAGATGCTGCGACTGGGGCAGGGTGGTGAGGCTGATTATACCGAAGCCATGAAACAGTATCGGGCTGCGGCAAACGCCAATCATCGGCAAGCACAATATCGCATGGGCATCATGCGTGAGCAGGGATGGGGAGCCCCCCGCAATAGATTGCATGCTTATGCATGGTATTTATTGGCCGCAACGGATGGCAATATTGATGCAACCGCCGCCAGCCGTGAACTTGAAAAAGGCATGACGGCACAAGAAAAAAGTGCCGGTCAAAAACTGGCGCAGCACTGGTTCATCAGACTGGATAAACACGGTGAAATGGGGCAGGCATCAGAGAGTATATGATGCCATCCCCATAACATGTGTATGGAGATGGTATTCACCTGACAGTTGCCCACAAAAGGGAGTGGTCATACGGCTTCAAACCGGATAACAAAACGGTACCCCTACCGTGTTATCCGGAGTCACCGTATGACCACCAACGAGAAAGTAGCACGTCGTAAACTCAGCCTGCTAGAGCTCGCCAAAGAGCTTAATAACGTCAGCAAAGCCTGCAAGCTCATCGGCTACAGCCGCCAGCAGTTCTACGAGATTCGCCGTAACTACCAGACCTATGGGGCTGAGGGCTTGCTCGACAAACTCCCCGGCTGCAAAGGGGCGCATCCCAACCGGGTCGCTCCCGAGATTGAGCAGGCCATCCTCGATTACTCCCTCACCAGACCAACCCATGGCCCGCTGCGGGTCGCGCAAGAACTGGCTCTGCAAGGCATCAACGTCAGTGCGGGCGGTGTGCGTGGTGTGTGGCAACGTCACGACTTGCTCTCCAAGCATGACCGCTTGTTGCGCCTCGAGAAAACCCACAGGGAACAGACGATTGAGCTCAATGACGAGCAGATCCGCCTGCTCGAGCGCTTCAGCCCCGAGTTTCGCGAACGCCAAATTGAGGTTCACTACACCGGGGAACTGGTGGCGGCCCCCGGTGTCAGAATAGTTGTCGCCTAATCTGAATAATCTAAATGTGAAGACCGGGGGCGGATAAAGAGTGTCGAA
>NZ_JAPCJD010000053.1:0-30220 GCF_027707845.1 Aeromonas sp. QDB14
TGACTCATGATGAACCCTGTTCCATGGCTCCAGATGACAAACATGATCTCATATCAGGGACTTGTTCGCACCTTCCCTAACAATGATTGCCCCATGGGTTGCTGGTAGGCCGTATCCAGCTGTTTGGCTACCTCAATTACGTTTCTATCTGGATCATTCTGGAAGTGATGCTGATAAAACGCCGCTCGCTCCATCAGGACATCAATTTCTATCTCATCCCGTTGTGCCGGATAGAGCCAACTGATGTTTTGCGTGACCACACTGGGAATGTCCTTCTCCGTGATCAGCCACCAGGGAATACCTTTTTGTAACCAATAGCGGCGTTCCAGCTCCAGTTTCTCAATGGTTCTGGCATCACTCAGTGCTTCAGCATACTTGGCTTGCAATGCGAATTTTGGCTGGCTGGCGTCTGTGGTGTTGACGAGGAAATCTGAACTCATCACTTGGAGAACGCCGCGAACGGATGGGTGATCTATCCCAGACTCCAAAGCCAGAGCCTTGGTATCTTCCAACCGAAGAGGAAATTGCTCACGAATATCTACCGTTGAACGACTCCATTCCAAAAGCAGGAATACGGCCAACTCCAGATCTGACAACAAGTGGTGGGTTCATTGCGATTTATGGCCAAAGACACGATGTGAACGACCTTGAGAGGATAAGTCCCTGACCGTTAACCATGGTTTGTACTCAGAGCCGTGGCCACTGCCTCGCCCCTCACGTAGCCACTTCTGATTCTGCAACTCGGTGTTGACGTACTTTTTCCCAGCCATGAAAAAACCGCCCAGCCATTGGCTCATAAATTGAGCATAGCTAGGGAAGGTGCTAACAAGTCACTTGGCACAAAAACACACCATTCTAAATTATTGATATTAAATGGCTAAACTTTTTAGTTTTGGCACATAGGGTACTTATTCGCACCTTCCCTAGGGCGGTTTTGGTATTCAACTTTATTACTTAGTATCCAACTATATTACTTGGTATCCAACTTTATTACTCGAATACATCTTTTTTCATTTCCGGCGACGGCTTATTCCACAGTCACGGATTTGGCCAGGTTGCGCGGCTGATCCACGTCGGTGCCCTTGATGAGGGCGACGTGGTAGGAGAGCAACTGCAACGGCACGGTATAGACGATCGGCGCGATCATCTCTTCCACGTGGTTCAGGCTCATCACCCGCATGGTCTCGTCGCTCTTGAAACCGGCGTCCGCATCGGCGAACACATAGAGGATACCGCCACGGGCACGCACCTCTTCCACGTTGGACTTGAGCTTCTCCAGCAGATCGTTGTTCGGCGCTACGACGATGATGGGCATCTCGGCATCGATCAGCGCCAGCGGGCCATGCTTCAACTCACCGGCGGCATAGGCCTCGGCGTGGATGTAGGAGATTTCCTTGAGTTTGAGCGCCCCTTCCATGGCGATGGGGTACTGGCTGCCACGACCGAGGAACAGGCTATGGTGCTTGTCGGCAAACTCTTCGGCCAGAGTCTCGATCTGCTTGGCCAGGGCCAAGCTCTCCTTGATGCGCACAGGCAGGGCTTGCAGCGCCTTGACCAGCTCGGCCTCGGCATCGGCACTCAGGTTGCCGCGGCAGTGACCGACGGAAGCCACCAGCATCAGCAGGCCGGCCAGCTGGGTAGTGAAGGCCTTGGTGGACGCCACCCCGATCTCTGCCCCAGCACGAGTCATGAAGGCCAGATCCGATTCCCGCACCAGGGAGGAGCCCGGCACGTTGCAGATGGCCAGGGAGCTCATGTAACCGGACTCCTTGGCCAACCGCAGGGCTGCCAGGGTGTCGGCGGTCTCGCCGCTCTGGGACAGGGTCACCAGCAGGCTGTTGGGGCGCACCACCGACTTGCGGTAGCGGAACTCGGAGGCGATCTCCACGTCGCAGGAGACACCGGCGATCTCTTCAAACCAGTAGCGGGCCACCATGCCGGAGTTGTAGGAG
This sequence comes from Aeromonas sp. QDB14, assembly GCF_027707845.1. Lineage (NCBI taxonomy): Bacteria > Pseudomonadati > Pseudomonadota > Gammaproteobacteria > Aeromonadales > Aeromonadaceae > Aeromonas > Aeromonas sp. QDB14. The sequence continues at coordinate 1,953 of NZ_JAPCJD010000053.1, forward strand.
GTGCCGCAGGCGACGATCTGGACGTGCTCGACCTTGTCGAAAATGGCGCGGGCGCCGTTGCCGAAGGACTCGACCACCACGTGATCACTGCCCAGGCGGCCTTCCAGGGTGTTGGTGATGGCCTTGGGCTGCTCGTAGATTTCCTTGAGCATGTAGTGTCGGTATTCGCCCTTGTCACCGGCATCGTGGGAGAGCTCGGACTCCAGCTCCTCGCGTACCACGGCATGGCCGTTGGTATCGAAGATGTGCACGTCGCGGCGGGTCACTTCGGCCACATCGCCCTCTTCCAGGAAGATGAAGCGGCGGGTCACCGGCAGCAGGGCCATCTGGTCGGAGGCGATGAAGTTCTCGCCGATGCCGCGGCCGATCACCAGGGGGGAGCCGGAACGGGCCACCACCACGCGGCTGTCGTCACGGCTGTCCATGACCACGGTGCCGTAGGCGCCGCGCAGCTGCTTCACCGCTACCTGCATGGCCACCAGCAGGCTGGGGGCGGATTTCAGCTCGTGGTGCACCAGGTGGGCAATCACCTCGGTGTCGGTGTCGGAGCTGAACACATAGCCCAGCGCCTTCAACTCTTCCCGCAGCTCTTCGTGGTTCTCGATGATGCCGTTGTGCACCACCACGATATGCTCGGAGACATGGGGGTGAGCATTGCGCTCGGACGGCTCGCCATGGGTAGCCCAGCGGGTGTGGGCAATGCCGGTACCACCGTGGACGGACTGCTCCTCCAGTGCCTTGGCCAGCTCGGCCACCTTGCCGAGGCGACGCACCCGCTGCAGCGGCTGGTTGGCGCTGAACACGGCGACACCGGCCGAATCGTAGCCACGGTATTCCAGACGGCGCAGACCCTCTACCAGGATTTCAGCCACATTACGTTGGGCGACGGCCCCGACGATGCCACACATAGACTTCTCCTTGAAACGTAAGACGTTAATTCGGTTGGATAATGGTTTGTTCAGGTCACACGGCCACGGGGGCGCAAATCAGCGTGATCCCCCTGGCCTGAATCTGTTCTCTGGCCGCATTGCTCAGCCCCTCGTCGGTCACCAGGGTATGGATGCCGGACCAGGGCAGCTCGAGATTGGGGATCTTGCGGCCGATCTTCTCCGACTCCACCATGACGATGACCTCCCGCGACACTTCGGCCATGACCCGGGAGAGGCCCACCAGCTCGTTGAAGGTGGTGGTGCCCCGCTCCGGGTCGATGCCATCGGCACCGATGAAGAGCTGGTCGAAGTCATAGGAGCGCAGCACCTGCTCCGCCACCTGCCCCTGGAAGGATTCGGAATGGGGATCCCAGGTCCCGCCAGTCATCAGCAGGGTGGGCTCGTTTTCCAGCTCGCGCAGGGCACCGGCCACATTGAGAGAGTTGGTCATGACGATGAGGCCGCGCTTGTTGCCCAGCATGGGGATCATGGCGCTGGTGGTGCTGCCGCTGTCGATGATGACGCGGTTGTGATCGCGGATCCGCTCGGCGGCGGCGCGGGCAATGGCCAGCTTTCGATTCGAAACTTGTTCCGGGTTGCTGTCCACCACCATCTCGCTGGGGAGGGGAACAGCACCGCCGTAACAGCGTAGCAGCAGGCCACCGGTCTCCAGCACCGCCAGATCTTTGCGGATGGTCACCTCGGAAGTGGCGAAGTGTTTGGCCAGGGCATCGACGCTGACTTCCCCCTGCTCCTGCACCAGACTCACTATGGTGTGACGGCGCTGCTGTGTGTTGCGTTTGGTCATTTATAAGTTTCGATTCGAAAGAATGGCGAAATATTAATGCCTTTTCGGGAAAAATCAAACGGCAAATAGGATCCGATTTGGTTCGATGCCAGAATGAGGAGCCGATTTGCGACGAGGACGCCATGCAAAAACGACTCATCTGGCTGGTGGAAGATGAAGCCAGCATTGCCGATACCCTGATCTATGCCCTGCAGACCGATGGTTTCGAGGTGGAGTGGTTCCCCCTTGGTCAGCCGTTGCTGGCGCGACTGGAACAGACGCGACCGGATTTTTTGATCCTGGATGTGGGGCTGCCGGATATCAGCGGTTTTGAACTGTGCAAGCGGGTGCGGGCACTGACCGATATTCCCCTGATGTTTCTCACCGCTCGCAGCGAGGAGATAGACAGGCTGATCGGGCTGGAGATAGGGGCAGACGACTATGTGGCCAAACCCTTCTCACCCCGTGAGGTGTGCGCCCGGGTGCGGGTCATCCTGCGCCGCAGCCAGCCCGCCCCCTACCAGCCGATACAGCCACTCGCCCTGGACGAGGAGCGGGCACGAATCTGCTTCCTGGGCCAGCCCCTGACGCTCACCCGCTATGAGTACCTGCTGCTCAAGACCCTGATGCTGGCGCCGGGTCGGGTCTACTCCCGCCAGCAGCTGATGGATCTGGTGTGGCAGGATGCGGAAGAGAGTCTGGATCGCACCGTCGACACCCACATCAAGACTCTGCGGGCCAAGCTGCGGGAGCGGGACCCTGACGCCAACCTGATCCTGACCCACCGCGGGCTGGGCTACAGCCTGGAGCTGGCATGAACTCAGAGTGGCCGGGCATCGGCAGGGGGATGAGATGAGAATCGGATTGCAACTGCTGTGCGGCCTGGTGCTGATCTTCGCCCTGGCTGCCTGGTTCGTGCTGGAGATCTTCGTCGAGGAGATCAAGCCCGGGGTACGCAGCGCCACCGAAGATACCCTGGTGGACATGGCCCAGATGCTGGCCCCCCTGGCCCTGGACGACATGCAGGAAGGAAAGATGGCGAATGGCCGGCTGGCCAGCGCCTTCGCCCGCCTCAACCAGAGTCCCATCAATGCCCTCATCGATGGCCACCTCAAGCAGCAGGCGGAGTACCGCATCTATGTGACCGACGCAAAAGGCAGGGTGGTCTACGACTCGGACGGGGTGGATCTGGGCAAGGACTACTCGCGCTGGAACGACGTCTACCTGACCCTGCGTGGCGAATATGGCGCCCGCAGCACCCGTACCGATCCCGACGATGCTGCCAGCTCGACCATGTATGTGGCAGCTCCGCTGCGGGAAGGGGCCGAGATCATCGGCTCCCTCACCGTCGCCAAGCCCAACAGCACCCTGCAGCCCATGATAGAGCGCAGCGAACAGCAGTTGCTGAAAGGGGCGGCCCTGCTGCTGTTCATCTCGCTGCTCATCGGCGCCTTGCTGGTGTGGTGGCTCAACCGCGCCATCGGCAAGCTGGTGCACTATGCAGATGCAATCAGCCAGGGTCAGCCCGCCAGCCTGCCGCGCCTCTACAGCCCCGAACTGGACAGGCTAGGCCACTCCCTGGAGACCATGCGCCGCCAACTGGACGGCAAGGCCTATATCGAGGCCTATGTCCACAGCCTGACCCACGAGCTCAAAAGCCCGCTGGCGGCCATTCGCGGGGCGGGGGAGATCCTGGCCGAGGCGCCGCCGCCGGAGGTGGCCGCACGCTTCATCGGCAACATCAATCTGGAGACGGCCCGCATGCAGCAGCTGATCGAACGCATGCTGCAACTCGCCCGCCTCGAATCAGGGCAGGGGCTGGACAGACAATCCGTTGAGCCGGCCCGGCTGGGCAGACGGGTGCTCGACGCCCGCCAGATCCAGGCCCAGCGCCGCCAGATCGCCCTGCACGCCGAGCTGGGGGAAGGTCAGAAGCAGAAGTGGGATCCCCTGCTGGTGGAGCAGGCCCTTGGCAACCTGCTGGACAACGCCCTCGATTTCGCCCCCGCCGGCAGCACCCTGGTGCTGAGCGGCGCCATGGAGGAGGGGGGTTATTGCTTCCGGGTGCGGGATCAGGGGCCAGGCATTCCCGACTTTGCGCTGCCCAGGATTTTCGAGCGTTTCTACTCCCTGCCAAGGCCAGACAAGGGAAAAAGCAGCGGCCTCGGGCTCAGTTTTACCATGGAGGTGGCACGCCAGCATGGCGGCCATCTTGCTCTTGCCAATCAGCCGGATGGGGGGGTGCTGGCCACACTCTGGCTGCCCGGCAACTGAGGTCACTTCACACCAAGCACACAGAGCCGGGCTAAGCTGCACCTCCTCGATGACGACCGTCCCCGTCGATGCGCATTCATATTAATCAAGGAGATAGATATGCCCCGTATGCTGTTGTCCGGTCTGCTTGCCGCCGGCCTCTTCTGTGCACTGCCTGCCAGCGCCGCTTCTGGCTGCATGCTGTTTGCCGATGGCACCGGCAAACCCGTCAGCACCCAGGGGGACTGTGCCGCCCAGTTGACCCCGGCCTCCACCTTCAAGATCCCGCTGGCACTGATGGGCTATGACAGCGGCTTTCTGGTGGATGAACAACTGCCGGCCCTGCCGTTCAAGGCCGGTGATCCTGATTTCCTGCCGGAGTGGAAACAGACCACCACCCCGAGCAGCTGGATGCAATTCTCGGTCATCTGGTACTCGCAGCGCCTCACCGAGTGGCTGGGAGAGGCTCGCTTCCAGCACTACGTGGACAGCTTCGACTACGGCAACCGGGATCTCGAAGGCAACCCGGGCAAGCACGACGGTCTGACCCAAGCCTGGCTCAGCGCCAGCCTCGCCATCAGCCCCCAGGAGCAAGCCCGCTTCCTTGGCAAGATGGTGAGCGGCAAGCTGCCGGTCTCCGCCTAGACCCTGCGCCATACCGCCAACCTGATGCGTCAGCCCGACATCGACGGTTGGCAGATCCACGGCAAGACCGGCATGGGTTACCCCAAGCTGCTGGATGGCAGCCTGAACAGGGAGCAGCAGATCGGCTGGTTCGTCGGCTGGGCCAGCAAACAGGACAAAACGCTCATCTTCGTCCACACCGTTATCCAGAAGCCGGGCAAGCAGTTCGCTTCCCTCAGGGCCAGGGAGGAGGTGTTCGCCGCCCTGCCGGCCCGGTTGAAGACACTCTGATGCCAGCAACACCGGCGCCTGGCGCCGGTTTTTTTATCCCCCTTCACCACCGCTTCACACTGCCCCATCCTCCCTTCACGCGACCCCGGCACACTCCCGTTCAACAACAAGGAGACGTGTCATGGTCAAACAGATTTTCACCCACAAGATCGCCCTGCTGCTGTTGCTCTGCCTGCTGATGATGATCCCGGTTCACGCCATCATGGAGCTGAATCGGGAGCGCCAGGCCTATCGCAGTCAGGCCATTCACAGCATCATGGCCAGCCACAGCGGGCCCCAGCGCCTGATGGGGCCCGTACTGGTACAACCCTATACCCGGGCCGTTACCGTCGAGCAGGATGACAAACATTTCGTGCGCAAGGAGCAGGTCTATCGCTACCTGCTGCCCAAGAGGCTGGACGTGCGGGCCAGCATGGAGGTGACCCCGCGCAAGCTCGGCATCTATCAGGCCCAGATTTATCACAGTCGCCTCTCTCTCTCCGGCCTGATGCCCACCAGCCTGGCTGACAAGGGGCTGGTGGCCGGCAACCCGAACCTGAGCTTCGACCCGGCGGATCCCGCCCTGGTGCCGGGTAAACCCTATCTCAGCCTGATCCTCTCCGATGCCCGGGGCATCAGCCGCGTACCCGAACTGCAATGGGGGGAGCAACGCATCCCGTTTGCCCCTGGTGCCCAGCTGGGGGACGGGCGAGTGGGGATCCATGCCCCGCTCAACGCCTTGCCAGACGAAGATGGCCGCTTTCACATCGAGCTGGATCTGCAGGGCATGAATGCGCTGGAAGTGGTGCCGCTCGGACAGGACAGCCGGTTTCACCTGAACGGCAACTGGCCCCATCCCAATTTTCTCGGCGACTTTCTGCCCGGTGAACGCACCCTTGCGGATCAAGGGTTCGAGGCAAGCTGGCAGACCAGCTGGTTCGTCACCGACATGGAGAGCCGCTTCAACCGCATGATGAAGGGAGCGGGCACCAAACTGCCGTCATTCAGCGTCAGCCTGGTGCAACCGGTGGATCACTATCAGCTGAACGAGCGGGCCGCCAAATATGCCCTGCTGTTCATCGGCCTCACCTTCATCAGCTTCTTCATGTTCGAGCTGCTCAAGGGGCTGCGGGTACACCCCATCCAGTACGCGCTGGTTGGCATGGGGCTGGCCATCTTCTATCTGGTGCTGCTGGCGCTGACCGAGCATCTCGGCTTTGCCTGGGCCTATCTCATTGCCGCCCTGGCCAGTGTGGCCCTCAACGGCTTCTACCTGAGCCATGTGCTGGGCGGGCCGAAACAGGGCATGGGATTCGCCGCCCTGCTGGGGCTGGTCTACGCCATTCTGTTCGGGCTGCTGCAGGCCGAGGAGACAGCCCTGTTGCTCGGCGCCCTGCTGCTGTTCGCCACCCTGGCGCTGGTCATGGGGCTGACTCGCAAGCTCGACTGGTATCAGGTGATGGAGAACAGCCCCTCCGCCACCGCATGGGCGGCCCCCCAGCCATCGACCAGTAACACCAGCCATCAGCCATAAGCAAAAAAACCGGCGCCCTCGGGCGCCGGTTTGCATTTCATTGATCGGGCATCACTTCTTCTTAACCGGACGGGGCCAGTTCGGAATGTGGCGCTGGGGCACCCGGGTGATCACCAGCTCGTTTTCCGCCACATCCTTGGTGATGGTGGAACCCGCTCCCAGGGTCGCCCCCTTGCCGATCCGCACCGGCGCCACCAGCTGGGTATCGGAGCCGACGAAGACATCGTCCTCGATGATGGTCTGGAACTTGTTCACCCCGTCGTAATTGCAGGTGATGGTGCCGGCACCGATGTTCACCTTGGCACCGATCTCCGCATCGCCCAGATAGGTCAGATGACCGCACTTGGAGCCCACACCCAGCCGAGCCTTCTTCATCTCGACGAAGTTGCCGACATGGGCATCCTGCTCCAGCACGGCACCCGGGCGCAGGCGGGTAAAGGGCCCGACCGAGCACTGGTCAGCAATTTGCGCACCTTCGATGACGGAGTAGGGTTTCACCTCGGTGTGGTCGCCGATCACGCAATCCTTCAATACGCTGCCGGCACCGATGCGCACGTGATTGCCCAGCACCACCTTGCCTTCGATGATGACGTTGACGTCGATCACCACCTCCTCCCCGATTTCCAGGGTGCCGCGCAGATCGAAGCGGGCCGGGTCGATCAGGGTGGCGCCGGCGATCATCAGCTTCTCGGCCTGCATCTGCTGGTAGCTGCGCTCAAGCGCAGCCAGCTGCACCCGATTGTTGGCCCCTTCCACTTCCATGGCGCTGTCCGGGTGGACGGCGGCGATGGCACAGCCATCCCCATGGGCCATGGCGATGACGTCGGTCAGGTAGAACTCGCCCTGGGCATTCTTGTTGTCCAGGCGGGAGAGCCAGCTGCGCAGCTGGCCGCCGTTGGCCACCAGCACGCCGGTGTTCACTTCACGGATGGCGAGTTGCTCGGCGTTGGCATCCTTCTGCTCGACAATGCCGACCACCTGGCCGTGTTTCCGCACGATGCGGCCATAGCCGGTCGGGTTGTCCAGTACCACGGTCAGCAGCGCCATGCCATCGTCGGTCTTGGCGGCCAGCAAGCGTTGCAGGGTCTCGGGCTGGATCAGCGGGGTATCGCCGTAGAGCACCAGCACGTCGTCTTCGTCATGCCAGAACGGAATGGCCTGGGCGACGGCATGGCCGGTCCCCAGTTGCTGAGCCTGCAGCACCCAGTTGAGGTCAGATGCCTGGATCCGCTCCTTCAGCAGTTCGGCGCCGTGGCCATAGACCAGGTGCAGCTGTTCGGCACCGATCTGGCGGGCGGTCTCGATCACATGGGAGACCATGGGCTTGCTGGCAACGGGGTGCAGCACCTTGGGCAGGGAGGAACGCATGCGGGTGCCTTTGCCCGCAGCCAGGATCACGACATTGAGAGACATAGCTAGCCTTTGAAACAGGTGGAAATGCTGGGCGGAGTCTATCCAACGGGCAAAAAAAAAGCGACCCGAAGATCGCTTTTTGCATCACCGTGATTAGCGGTAATTCTTTTTGACGATATCGATAACCCGCAGCTGGGCCATCGCTTTGGCCAGCTCGGCAGACGCCTGAGCATAGTCGATATCACCATGGGAGCTGTTGATCCGCTCTTCGGCACGACGCTTGGCTTCCTGGGCTTTCGCCTCATCCAGATCGTCGGCGCGAATGGCGGTATCGGCCAGCACGGTCACGGCTTCGGGTTGTACTTCCAGCATGCCGCCGGAGATGTACAGCACCTCTTCGCTACCATTTTGCTTGATCAAGCGGACCAGGCCCGGCTTGATGGCAGTCAGCAACGGAGCATGACCGTGGCGGAGACCCAGCTCACCTTCGGAGCCTGATACCTGGGCAGATTGCACGCGACCGGAAAACAGTTTTCCTTCGGCGCTCACCACATCCAGGTGAAAGGAGATCATCTCAGCCATGGGCCCTCCTATCGAGGCTTACAGTTTCTTGGACTTCTCGACGACTTCGTCGATGCCGCCAACCATGTAGAACGCCTGCTCCGGCAGATCGTCATACTCGCCCTTCAGGATGCCCTGGAAGCCACGGATGGTTTCCTTCAGCGGCACGTATTTGCCCGGAGAACCGGTAAATACTTCGGCCACGAAGAACGGCTGGGACAGGAAACGCTCGATCTTACGGGCACGGGCTACGGTCAGTTTGTCTTCTTCTGACAGTTCATCCATACCCAGGATGGCGATGATGTCCTTCAGCTCCTTGTAGCGCTGCAGTACGGTCTGGACACCACGAGCGGTCTCGTAGTGCTCCTTGCCAACCACCAGCGGATCCAGCTGACGGGAGGTGGAGTCCAGCGGGTCAACGGCCGGGTAGATACCCAGTGCCGCGATCTGACGGGACAGTACGACGGTCGCATCCAGGTGGGCGAAGGTGGTCGCCGGAGACGGGTCGGTCAAGTCATCCGCAGGCACGTAAACGGCCTGTACGGAGGTGATGGAACCGGTCTTGGTGGAGGTGATGCGCTCTTGCAGAACACCCATCTCCTCAGCCAGGGTCGGCTGGTAACCTACTGCGGAGGGCATACGGCCCAGCAGTGCGGATACTTCGGTACCGGCCAGGGTGTAACGGTAGATGTTGTCCACGAAGAACAGCACGTCACGACCTTCGTCACGGAACTTCTCGGCCATGGTCAGGCCGGTCAGCGCCACGCGCAGACGGTTTCCGGGCGGCTCGTTCATCTGACCGTAAACCAGAGATACTTTGTCCAGTACGTTGGACTCCATCATCTCGTGGTAGAAGTCGTTACCCTCACGGGTACGCTCACCTACACCGGCGAACACGGAGTAACCGCTGTGCTCGATCGCGATGTTACGGATCAGCTCCATCATGTTGACAGTCTTGCCTACACCGGCGCCGCCGAACAGACCAACCTTACCACCCTTGGCGAACGGACATACCAGGTCGATAACCTTGATGCCGGTCTCCAGCAGCTCGGTGCTGTTGGACTGATCTTCGTAGCTGGGGGCTTCGCGGTGGATGGACCAACGCTCTTCTTCGCCGATCGGACCCTTCTCGTCGATGGGGTCGCCCAGTACGTTCATAATACGGCCCAGGGTCGAGGTACCGACCGGTACCTGGATGGCCTTGCCGCTGTTAACTACTTCCAACCCACGACGCAGACCGTCGGAGGAACCCATGGTGATGCAACGCACGACGCCGCCGCCGATCTGTTGCTGAACTTCCAGTACCAGACCCTGGCCTTGGCCTTCGCTGACAACCTTCAGTGCATCGTACACCTGGGGCACGGCATTCTGCGGGAACTCGATGTCCACCACAGCGCCGATGATTTGGACGATGAAACCGTTACTCATGTCAAATCCTCTAAACCTTTGATAACCCTTGCCTTACACCGCAGCAGCACCGGAAACGATCTCTGTGAGCTCCTGGGTAATACTGGCCTGACGGGCCTTGTTGTATACCAGTTGCAGATCGTTAATCAGGTTGCCGGCGTTGTCAGTCGCGGCTTGCATGGCAACCATTCGGGCTGCCTGTTCACTTGCCAAGTTTTCTACCACACCCTGGTAGACCTGGGATTCGACGTAGCGAATCAGCAGGGTATCCAGCAGTTGCTTGGGATCCGGCTCATAGAGGTAGTCCCAGTGGTGCTTCTTGGCGAGCTTGCTGTCTTCTGTTACGGGCAAAGGCAGCAGTTGATCGACTTTTGGTTGCTGAACCATGGTGTTGACGAACTTGTTGTACACCAGATACAGCCTGTCAATCTCACCGTTGTCGTAAGCCTTCAGCATGACCTTCACTGAACCGATCAGGTCATTGACGCTCGGGTTGTCACCCAGTCCGGAGACGTGGGCTTTCACCTTGGCGCCGTGCCGTTCAAAGAAGTTGGAGGCCTTGTTACCGATCAATGCCAGGTCAACCTTGGCACCTTTCGCGCTCCATTGCTTCATATCATTGAGGGCAGCCTTGAACAGGTTGATGTTCAGACCACCACACAGGCCACGGTCGGTGGAGACGACGATGTAACCCACTCGCTTCACCTCACGTTCGATGAGGTAGGGGTGCTTGTATTCCAAGTTCCCCTGAGCGATATGGCCGATCACCTTGCGCATGGTTTCAGCGTACGGACGGCTGGCAGACATGCGTTCCTGCGCACGGCGCATCTTGCTCGCTGCCACCATTTCCATAGCGCTGGTGATCTTCTGAGTGTTCTTCACACTCCCGATCTTGTTACGTATCTCTTTTGCGCCGGCCATCTCTTCTCTCCATCAGGTGGCAGCTTGCGCTGCCACACACGCTTACCAGGTCTGGGTTGCCTTGAAGTCATCCAGCAACGCAGTCAGCTTGCCAACGATCGCGTCGTTGTAGTCGGCCTTGGCATTGATTTCAGCCATCAGCTCGGCATGCTGGGTATTGGCGTAAGAGAGCAGAGCGGCTTCGAAGTCGACGATCTTGCTCAGTTCGACATCGGCGAGATAACCCTTCTCGGCGGCGAACAGCACCAGGGATTGCTGGGCCACGCTCATCGGAGAGTACTGCTTCTGCTTCATCAGCTCGGTGACTTTCTGACCGTGATCCAGCTGCTTGCGAGTAGCATCGTCCAGGTCGGAAGAGAACTGGGCAAATGCCGCCAGTTCGCGGTACTGGGCCAGCGCGGTACGGATACCACCGGACAGCTTCTTGACGATCTTGGTCTGAGCAGCACCGCCCACACGGGATACGGAGATACCCGGGTCAACCGCCGGACGAATACCGGAGTTGAACAGCTGGGAGGTCAGGAAGATCTGGCCATCGGTGATGGAGATCACGTTGGTCGGAACGAACGCGGAGACGTCACCGGCCTGGGTTTCGATGATCGGCAGGGCGGTCAGGGAACCGGTCTGGCCTTTCACGGCACCGTTGGTGAACTTCTCTACGTACTCGGCGTTGACGCGAGCAGCACGCTCCAGCAGACGGGAGTGCAGATAGAAGACGTCACCCGGGTAAGCTTCACGTCCAGGCGGACGGCGCAGCAGCAGGGAGATCTGGCGATAGGCAACGGCCTGCTTGGACAGGTCATCATAGATGATCAGTGCGTCTTCGCCGCGGTCACGGAAGTACTCGCCCATGGAGCAACCGGCGTAGGGAGCCAGGTACTGCAGAGCAGCCGCTTCGGAGGCAGAAGCCACGACCACGATGGTGTTGGCCAGGGCGCCGTGCTCTTCCAGCTTGCGCACCACGTTGGCGATGGTGGAGGCCTTCTGGCCGATCGCAACGTAGACGCACTTAATGCCGGAATCTTTCTGGTTGATGATGGTGTCGATGGCGATGGCGGTCTTACCAACCTGGCGGTCACCGATGATCAGCTCACGCTGGCCACGACCGATAGGGATCATGGCATCGATGGCTTTCAGACCGGTCTGGACTGGCTGGTCAACAGACTTACGCTCGATAACGCCCGGGGCGATCACTTCGATCGGCGAGAAGCCGTCGTTGTCTACCGGACCCTTACCGTCGATCGGCTGACCCAGGGTGTTGACCACCCGGCCCAACAGACCACGACCGACCGGCACTTCCAGAATGCGGCCGGTACCCTTTACCTTCATCCCTTCGGCCAGATCGGCATAGGGACCCATTACTACGGCACCAACGGAGTCACGCTCCAGGTTCAATGCCAGAGCGAAGCGGTTGCCCGGCAGCTCGATCATCTCACCCTGCATGGCATCGGCCAGACCGTGGATACGAATGATACCGTCGCTTACAGAAACGATGGTACCTTCGTTACGCGCTTCGCTTTTGACATCAAACTGCGCAATGCGCTGCTTGATCAGCTCGGCGATTTCAGTGGAATTCAGTTGCATGCTCTAATACCCCAATCAAGATTGCAGCGCATCGGCCATGCGATCCAGCTTACCGCGGACCGTGCCGTCGATAACGAGATCACCGGCCTTGATGAGCACCCCGGCCATCAAGGACGCATCTGTGCTGCAATTCAGCTTCACTTTGCGCGCGAGACGTTGTTCCAGAGAAGCCTGAATATTGGCTTTCTGCTGGTCGGTCAGTTCGATCGCCGAAATCACGTCAGCCTGAACTTCTTTGTCCAGTTCAGCCTTGAGCGCGACGAATTCGGCAACGACCGCCGGCAGCACACCCAAGCGACCATTCTCGGCCATCACCCGGATCAGGTTCTGACCGTGCTCGTTGAGCTGCTCACCGCAGACACCGACAAACAGCTTTGCCAGTTCTTCGGCAGCAACGGAGCCGTTTACCAGGCTGTGCATGGTCTCGTTTTCTGCCACCTGAGCGGCGAAATCGAGCATCTCCAGCCATTGGTCAACCGCCTTGTGCTCAACGGCAAACTCGAAAGCAGCCTTGGCGTAGGGGCGAGCGATTGTAGTCAGTTCAGACATAGCCCCGTTCCCGTTACAGTTCTGCTACCAGTTTGTCGACGATGTCGCTGTTGGCAGCCTGGTCGATTTGGCGTGCCAGGATCTTCTCTGCACCCGCGATGGCAAGAGCAGCAACCTGCTTGCGCAGTTCTTCTTTGGCACGATGACGTTCAGCTTCGATCTCTGCACGGCCCTGAGCCAGGATTTTCTCCCGCTCAGCTTGGGCTCCGACAGCGGCCTCATCAATGATCTGGGCCTTGCGTTTGTTGGCCTGATCGATGATTTCAGCAGCCTGAAGCTTGGCTTCTTTCAGCTGATCGGTGGCGTTGGCCTTGGCCAGCTCCAGATCTTTCTTGGCACGCTCTGCAGAAGAGAGGCCGTCAGCGATTTCTTTCTGACGGGCTTCGATGGCAGCCATCAGCGGCGGCCATACGTACTTCATGCAAAACACTACGAAGATGAAAAAAGCAACTGCTTGGCCGAGGAGGGTGGCGTTGATATTCACAGCCGATGTCCTCTTTAGTTAGTTAATGGGTTCTGCGTGAGTCGTAATGACTTAGGCAACCGCAAACATCACATACAGACCCAGACCAACGGCGATCATCGGGATCGCATCCACCAGACCCATCACGATGAAGAACTGGGTACGCAGAACAGGGATCAGGTCAGGTTGACGAGCTGCACCTTCCAGGAACTTGCCACCCAGGATACCGATACCGATGGAGGCGCCGATAGCCGCCAGACCCATCATCATTGCAGCAGCGATGTACAGCAGGTCCATGTTCAAGTTTTCCATGAGGATCTCCATTTATTTAGATGTAATTGATTGTATAAAAAGGATTATTTGAGTTGCATCAACCATGGTCTTCCTGCGCCATCGACAAATAGACGATGGTCAGAACCATGAAGATAAACGCCTGCAAAGTGATGATCAGGATGTGGAAGATTGCCCAAGGCACGGACAGGATCCACTGTGACCACCAGGGTAACAAACCCGCAATCAGGATGAAGATCAGTTCGCCAGCATACATGTTGCCGAACAGTCGCAGACCCAATGAAACAGGCTTGGAAATCAACGTGACGGTTTCAAGGATGAAGTTAACCGGGATGGCAGCAGGGTGATTGAAAGGCTGAAGCGTCAGCTCCTTCACGAACCCGCTGATACCCTTGACCTTGATGCTGTAGTACAGGATCAAGAAGAACACGCCCAAAGCCATGGACATGGTGATGTTAACGTCAGCAGAGGGAACCACACGCAGATAGGGAACACCCATCAACTGTGCAGCGTGAGGGATAAAGTCAACGGGGATCAGGTCCATGAAGTTCATCAGGAAGATCCACACGAACACCGTCAGGGCCAAAGGTGCGATGACCTTGTTGCGACCATGAAAGATGTCCTTGACGTTACCATTCACAAACTCGACCAGCATCTCCACAAAGCACTGCAGCTTACCGGGCACACCGCTGGTGGCCTTGACGGCAACCTTGCGGAACAACCAGATAAACAGGGCGCCTAGCACGACGGAAAATATCATGGAATCGATATTCACCGTCCAGAACCCGGACCCTACCTGCAGGTGGGTCAGGTGGTGGGAGATATATCCCTGAGGAGTCAGGACTTCTCCGGTTGCAGACATGAGTTTTCCTAATAGTGGTTGTTAAGCGTGAATGAAACTATCCACTGTACAACGAGGGCGAGGATATAAGTGGCGAAGAACGAGGCGGTGTCGACCTCAATCCCGGCGCCAAACAGCAGGGCGAAAAGTCCTGTTGTAGTAATGAGCTTAATCCCTGCCCCACCATAAAAGTCCCGCAAAACCAGGCCTACGCTCTCTTTCGTCACCTTGCGGCGCAGAACCCAGAGCGTGAACAGGGCTTGAGGAACCCAGTACATCCCCCCTCCGTAGAGAGAGGATTGTCCGGCGAACTCTCCCGCCTGATAAAACCAGACGGTGGCGATCGCCAGGATCAGGACCAGCTGACAAACGAGCATAGCCAAGGCCAGCGTCAAACCTTCCAAGGCTATTTTCTGCTTCACCAACCTACCCCTGAACATTACAGAACTGTAAAAAATCGGGATCCGAAGACCCCAGGTTCACAGCTCGAAAAGCCGGTCAAATTATACCCGTGAAGACGGCTATTGCAACATGGCAAAAATCCTTAATTTTTGCGGCTTTCCGCGCGAAATTAAGGTTATGTTCATATCGAAAGTAATGGATGTTTTATTACTACAAAAAGCGTAAAAATCACGATTCTGACAGGCCAAAATAGCCCAATACCCGGTCCAAATCTGCCAAGTTATCGTAACTTATTACTAACTTGCCGCTATCTTTCTTGCCCGGCTGAAGTTGCACCTGATTGCCAATTTTTTCAGAAATCTGGCGCTCGAGATAACCAAACTGGGGATCACGGACGGGTTCAACCCTGGTTTTTGCCGGTTCCAGTGCTTTTTGCACCAGCTTCTCGGTATCTCGCACTGTCAGCCCCTTCTGGGCCACCAGTTTGGCCAGCTCTGACTGGGCCTGGCCGCTCAGGGCCAGCAGGGCACGGGCATGCCCCATGTCGAGGTCGCCGTGCTCCACGAAGCGCTTCACGTCCTCGTTGAGCTGGTTGAGACGCAGCAGGTTGGTGACCGTGGTGCGGGACTTGCCCACCGCCTCGGCAACCTGCTGGTGAGTCAGTTCGAACTCCGTCAGCAGGCGCTGTAGGGCGACGGCCTCCTCGATGGCGTTGAGATCTTCACGCTGGATGTTCTCGATAAGTGCGATGGCGACGGCCGCCTCGTCGGCGACATCCTTGACCAGGCAGGGCACCACTTCGAGACGGGCCAGCTGGGAGGCGCGCCAGCGGCGTTCACCAGCAATGATTTCGAAACGGTTTTCACCGATGGAGCGAACCACTATGGGCTGGATCACCCCTTGTGCACGGATGGAGTTGGCCAACTCCTCCAGCGCATCCTGGGACATATCCTTGCGCGGTTGGTATTTGCCGGACTGCAGCCACTCCACCGGCAGCTTGCGCAATTCCCCCTGATTGGTCGGGGCCATGGCCTGTTCGGTGCGCTGGTCGCTCATCACCTGTTTCTGGCGGGCGGCCGTGCTGGTGCTGAGCAGGGCGTCCAGCCCCTTGCCCAGCCCACGTTTCTTCGGCGTCATATGCTCTCTCGATCTGCGGTGAGCGGCTGGGACTCCTGCTCCTGGCGGCGCAGGATCTCGCCAGCCAGGGCCAGATAGGCCTTGGCCCCCACCGATGATTTGTCATAGTGCATGGCTGGCGCGCCAAAGCTCGGCGCCTCCGCCAGTCTTACGTTGCGGGGAATGATGGTGCGATAGACCCTGTCCCCGAAATGCTGTTTCAGCTGATCGGACACATCATTGGCCAGCCGGTTGCGATGATCGAACATGGTGCGCAGCACCCCTTCGATCTTCAGCTCCGGATTGACCACGGCTGCCAGCTTGCTGATGGTGTCCACCAGGGCGGTCAGCCCTTCCAGCGCATAGTATTCGCACTGCATGGGCACCAGCACGGAGTCGGCGGCGGCCATGGCATTCACCGTCAGCATGTTGAGAGAAGGCGGGCAGTCGATGAAGACGTAGTCGTACTTGTCCCTGACCGAGGCCAGGGCGTTGCGCAGGCGGATCTCGCGGGCAAAAAACTCCATCAGGCGGATTTCTGCCGCGGTCACGTCGGCATTGGCGGCAATCAGGTGATAGCCTCCCGAGGTTTCGGGGATGATCACCTCGCCGATGGGGGCATCTTCGATCAGCAGTTCATAGGCGGTGCGCTCGACATCGTACTTGTCGACGCCACTGCCCATGGTGGCATTGCCCTGCGGATCCAGATCGATCACCAGCACCTTGCGCCGGGTAGCGGCCATGGAGGCGGCCAGATTCACACAGGTGGTGGTTTTACCCACTCCACCCTTCTGGTTGGCTATGGCAATGACTTTTCCCACACTGTCCCCTAAATGAATGCGGCGGCCCTATTCGGGCTGGATGGCTTTAAACTCCAGCAGATGGCGTTCGCCTTCCAGTTCCGGCACCACCAGCTTGTGGGTGGCAACCAGACGAATGCTGTCAGGCAACTGTGCCAGCTCCTGCTCGGGGTATTGTCCCTTGAGCGCCAGGAAGCTGCCCTCGGGTGACGGCAGATGATGACACCAGCTCAGCATGTCCTCCAGGGAGGCGAAAGCCCGGCTCAGTACACCATCAAATCCGGTCTCGGGTTGATACTCCTCCACCCGGGATTTGACGGGGGTCACATTGGTCAACCCCAGTTCCAGGATCACCTGGCGGATGAAGTTGATCCGCTTGCCCAGGCTGTCGAGCAGCACGAACTGTTTGTCCGGATTGATGATGGCCAGCGGTAGTCCGGGCAGACCCGGACCCGTTCCCACATCGATGAAGCGTTCACCGTGCAGGTGAGGGCTCACCACCAGGCTGTCGAGGATATGCTTGACCAGCATGGCGTCCGGATCTCGCACCGAGGTGAGATTGTAAGCCTTGTTCCACTTGTGCAGCAACTCGACCAACTGCACCAACTGGGTCTTCTGGGTTTCGGTGATAACAATTCCGGCCTGCATGAGCAGGCCGTTCAATCTTTCCAACATGTTGTCCAACGGGGAATTCCTCAGGCGGTTTTACGCAGCAGGCCGTGTTTCTTCAGGTGCACCAGCAAGATGGAGATGGCGGCAGGGGTGATGCCGGAGATGCGGGACGCCTGACCAATGGTCTCTGGCTTGGCATCGTTGAGCTTGGCGATCACCTCGTTGGAGAGACCGTTCACGTCGCGGTAGTTCATGTCCAGCGGCAGCAGGGTGTTTTCGTTGCGCAGCTGTTTCTCCACCTCGTCGTGCTGACGCTCGATATAACCGGCGTACTTGATCTGGATCTCCACCTGATCCGCGGCAGCCGCATCGGTCAATGCAGGCCCTACACCCTCGATGGCCATCAGGGCATTGTAGGTCACCTCGGGGCGACGCAGCAGCTCTTCCAGGCTCTGCTCCCGGGTCAGGGGAGTATTGACCAGGGCGTTGACGGCCTCCAGAGACGGATGCTGCGGGTGGATCCAGGTCGAGCGCATACGCTGACGTTCCTGCTCCACCTGTTCCACCTTGGCATTGAACAGGCTCCAGCGATGATCGTCCACCAGACCCAGCTCGCGGCCGATGGCGGTCAGGCGCAGATCCGCATTGTCTTCCCGCAGCAGCAGGCGATATTCGGCACGGCTGGTGAACATGCGATAGGGTTCGCGGGTCCCCAGTGTGGAGAGATCGTCCATCATCACGCCCATGTAGGCCTGATCCCGGCGTGGGTGCCAGGCTTCCTTGCCCTGGGCGCGCAAGCCCGCGTTCAGACCGGCCATCAGGCCCTGGGCAGCGGCCTCTTCATAGCCGGTGGTGCCGTTGATCTGGCCGGCGAAGAAGAGGTTCTCGATGCACTTGCTCTCCATGTTGGCCTTGAGATCCCGCGGATCGAAGAAATCGTACTCGATGGCGTAGCCAGGGCGAGTGATATGGGCATTCTCGAAACCACGGATCGAGCGGACGATCTGCACCTGCACGTCGAACGGCAGGCTGGTGGAGATCCCGTTCGGGTAGAGTTCGTGGGTGGTCAGGCCTTCCGGTTCGACAAAGATCTGATGCGCCGTCTTGTCGGCAAAGCGGGTGATCTTGTCCTCGATCGACGGGCAGTAGCGCGGGCCTATCCCCTCGATCACTCCGGCGTACATGGGGCTGCGATCCAGGTTGTTGCGGATCACCTCGTGGGTCTGCTCATTGGTATGGGTCACGTAGCAAGGCATCTGGCGGGGATGCTGGCTGGCGTTGCCGATGAAGGAGAAGACCGGGCGAGGATCATCACCATGTTGCTGCTGCATCACGGAAAAATCGACGGTGCGTGCATCGATGCGTGGTGGCGTGCCGGTTTTGAGGCGATCGATGCGCAGCGGCATTTCACGCAGGCGCTGGGCGAGGGCAATCGAGGGAGGATCCCCGGCGCGACCTCCTTTGTAGTTCTCCATGCCGATGTGGATCAGACCATTGAGGAAGGTGCCAACGGTCAGTACGACCGTCTTGCCGCTGATGCGGATCCCGCTCTGGGTAACGACCCCGGCGACGCGATCCCCGTCCATGACCAGATCGTCGCAGGCCTGCTGGAAGATCTTCAGGTTCGGGTAGTTCTCCAGTGTCTGACGCACCACAGCCTTGTACAGCAGGCGATCCGCCTGGGCACGGGTAGCCCGCACCGCAGGGCCCTTGGAGGAGTTGAGCGTGCGGAACTGGATCCCGCCGAGATCGATGGCCTGCGCCATGATCCCGCCAAGGGCGTCGACTTCCTTGACCAGGTGTCCCTTGCCGATCCCGCCGATCGCCGGATTGCAGGACATATGCCCCAGCGTATCTATGTTGTGGGTGAGCAACAGGGTATTGAGACCCATGCGGGCTGCCGCTGTTGCTGCTTCGGTTCCTGCATGACCGCCACCGACGACGATCACATCAAATTGTTCATGGTATTGCATTGGGGATCACCTTGATCTGCACGCCTGAAGATCTTTGTTTGCCTGGTCTGAAGGGCGGATCATTCTATCTGTTTAGCATCCGGAGGGGAACGTCTACTTCAGGATCAGTATGGATCAGGGATCGGTTAAATAGATCTTAAGGATCTTTAGATCGATCTTTTATTGGATCTTTTATTAGGATCCGCGACTTCTGTTGATAAGGCATTTTTGATCATAAAGATCATTCGGTTAAGGTCGATCGCTGCTTGTGGAAAAGCTTGGATCCAGAGGGGGCGAACGGGGGGATAACATGGGTTTTTATACACAGATACATGGTCGACAAGATCTAATACATGAATAACTATAGGTTTTGCAGAGCTTAGCACCTAAGTTATACACAATTATCCGAGCTCATGTGGGGAGCTCTCGGGAAAAACTTATCCGGATCCACCTGTTAATAACCTGGTGGATAGGGATCTGGGGATAACCAGGGAGATCGGGGGTCGTGACCGGATCTCCCTGGCCCTGATCAGCCGATCAAGGTCATCCAGTCGTGGATCCAGGTTTCTGCGGCATCTTCGGGGATCTCGTGCTGGGTCACGTCTATTTCCAGGAGATCCCCCAGTCGGCTGGCACCGCACCCGGCCAGCAGCCGATCCAGCGTCTTGCCGCCCTGGCAGAAGGTGTCATAGCTGCGATCCCCCAGGGCGATCACTCCGTACTTGAAGGCGGCGAGATCCGGCTGCTGTTCGGCAAGATCCCGGGCAAAGGGCTGCAGATTGTCGGGTACGTCCCCCGCTCCATGGGTGGAAGTGACCACCAGCACGATGGCTTCTGGCTCGGTCAGGATCCTGGCCAGGCTGGCGGGGTTGTGGATCTCCGCCTGGTGGCCCGCCTGTTCAAGCAGGCCGACCACATGATCTGCGACATATTCGGAGGCCCCCAGCATGGAGCCGACGACGAGGTTGAGTTTGGCCATGGAATGGATCCTGATGTCATCGAAAAAGTGAAGAGCGGGGATCTTACCGCCAAAGCATGTGGATAAATATGGATAAAGCTTGGGGATAAGGATCCTGTCCACTTTGTTGCAGCCAAAACCGGCCTCGTGGCCACTGTGCCGCCTTCTTTCCGCCTGTTGCGACCTCATCGCACCTTTCGTTGTCAAACGACACTTTAAAACATTAATTAACAATGAAGATGCAAATGATTAGCAATTATTGAATCGATTCGATCACGGCACCTGTAGTAGCATGGCGCTGCTTTATTCGCCTGAGGCGCCGGGCTGACCGGTCCAATTGGGCACCCATAATAAGAAATCAAACATAACTTATTGATATTTGAGACACTTATATGATTGCGCAAAAAAATACCCCGAATGCCGTGATGCGAAAGAGAGGCGCACAGCTGCTGCCGCTCTCCTGTCTGCTGGCGTCCCTGCCCGTGTTGGCGGCGGAACAGGCGGATAAAGAGTTGCCCAAGGCGGGCGAAACCATGGTCGTGACCGGGACCGCCATGAAGGTCGAGGTCCCCATGGCAGAGACCCCCCGTGCCGTTTCCGTGGTCAATCGCGAAGAGCTGGACCAGCACGCCGTACTCAAGCTAGACGAGTCCCTGCGCTATCGCTCCGGCGTCCTGTCCCAGTCCTATGGTTCGGACACGGATGCTGACTGGTTCAAGGTGCGTGGCTTCGATGCGGCTTCTTACCTGGATGGCAACCGCCTGTTCAGCACCGGTTACTATGTCTGGACCCCGGAGCCCTTCGGCCTTGAGAGCGTGGAAGTGCTCAAAGGCCCGGCCTCCATTCTGTATGGCGAAGCCCCTCCCGGAGGCGTCATCAACGCCATCAGCAAGCGTCCGACCGCGACCCCGCAGGGACTGGTGAACCTGCAACTGGGCAACCGGGATCTGCGCCAGGTCGGGGTGGATGTCTCCGACACCCTTACCGACAACAGCCGTTATCGTCTGGTGGCCCTCTACAACGAGCGGGACGGCGTGCTGGATGGCACCTACAACGAGCGCGCCTATCTGGCGCCGAGCGTGACCCTGGATATTTCGGATCGCACCACGCTGACGCTGCTCTCCAGCTTCAAGCATGATGAAGGGGTGCCGACCAACGGCTTCTTCCCGGTCTATGGCACCCTGAATACCTCCGGCGGCCAGATCGATCCCTCCACCAACCTGAGCCAGCCGGATTACGATCGCAATCGCAATACCCAGATCTCCGCCGGGTACGAGCTGGCCCACCAGCTCAACCAGACCTGGGAGTTCAAGCAGAACGTTCGCTTCAACTACAACGATCTGCTGCTGCGCCAGACCTATATCTTCCCGACCTATGAAGGCACCACCGCCTACCGCGGCCTGGTCTACCGGGATGGGGATACCAAGAGCGCCACCATGGACAACCAGATGGTGGGTTACTGGAACACCGACAGCACGGAGCAGACCCTGTTGCTGGGGGTGGATCTGCAGCGCCATGTGAATGAAGGTCAGGAAGCCGACAACTATGGCATGGGCGCCATCAACACCATGAACCCGAATTACAGCGGTTTCCCCGGTTTTGATGAATCCACCGCGACCCACCAGAAGAGCACCAAGGGCCAGAGCGGCCTCTATGCCCAGCACCAGATCCGCTGGGATGATCGCTGGCTGCTGACCGCGGGCGGTCGTTTCGACTACGTGGAAACCCACAACATCAGCGAAGCCAAGAGCAAGAACGAGAAACAGTACGACGACAACCTCTCTCTCTCCGGCAGCCTGATGTACCTGGCCGACAACGGTCTCTCCCCTTACTTCGCCTATGCGGAATCCTTCGAAGTGCTGCCGGGGATAGACCCCAACACCGGCAATTCCTACAAGCCGCTGGAAGGCAAGCTCTACGAGACCGGGGTCAAGTACGCACCCAGCTTCCTCGATGGCTACATCAACCTGGCGCTGTTCGATCTGGAGCAGACCAACTCCCTGGTCTCTACCGGCTCCGGCCAGCAGACCCAGGCCGGTGAAGTGACCTCCCAGGGGGTCGAGCTGGAAGGAAGCGTGCATGCCACCGAGGCGTTGCGCCTGACCGCTGCATATACCTATACCGATGCCAAGACCAACGACACCGGCAACGGCGATCGTCGTGCGAGCCTGATCCCGCGCCACCAGGCCTCCTTCTGGGGCAACTACAAGGTGCAGCAGGGCCCGGTATCCGGTCTTGAGCTGGGTTCCGGCGTGCGCTATGTGGGTTCCAGCGTCGGCATCGGCGCGGTGAATGCGGACTACACCCCCATCTATGGTTCCGCCCAGGTACCTGCACACACCGTATGGGATGCGATGATCGGGTATGACTTTGCCAAGAACTGGCGTGCCCAGATCAACGTCAACAACCTGCTGAACGACACCTATGTGGCGAGCTGCGACTACTACTGCTACTACGGCGAGCCGCGCAGCATAGTCGGCACCGTCAACTACCGCTGGTAAGCGACAGGCCGGGCGGGGGCGAAGGCTCCCGCCCTCCTTCCATTCATCTACAGGCCTGTCATGGAACTCTTGTCACTGGTTTATCGCCAATACCGTTGGCCCTTCATCGCCATTACCCTGCTCAGCCTGCTGAGTGCTGTCAGCGGGATAGGCGTCATTGCCTTCATCAATCAATCACTTATCGAATCAGTCGGGGATCCGCTGCCGATCCTGGGTCAGCTTGTCGGCCTTGTCTTGCTGTTGCTGGTGATCACGCTCGGATCCCAACTTGCCCTGACCACCCTGGGTCACCATTTCGTCTACCGGTTGCGTGGCCGCCTGCTCAAGCAACTGCTGGATACCGACGTCGCCCGTCTGCGTCAAATAGGGCAGGGGCCGCTCCTGGCCTCCCTTTCCAGCGACATCGGTCAGATCACCATCGCCTTCGTGCGCCTGCCGGAACTGGTACAGGGTCTGGTGCTCACCCTGGGCTCCATCATCTACCTTGGCCTGCTCTCTCCCGCCTTGCTCGGTGTTACCGCCCTCTGGGTCACCGTGACCATGGTGGTGGGCTGGCTGCTGGTGAACCGGGTCTATCGCCACCTGGCGCACATGCGCCAGGCCGAAGACAGGCTCTACCAGAACTACCAGTCCATCATCGCCGGGTGCAAGGAGCTGGCGCTCAACCGCGAGCGTGCCCACTTCGTCTACCACCAGCTCTATGAGCAGAATGCCCGGGACTACCGGGAGCAGATCATCCGCGCCGATACCTACCACCTGAGCGCGGTGAACTGGTCGAACATCATGATGCTGGGTGCCATCGGCCTGGTCTTCTTCCTGGCCAACGGGCTGGGCTGGGCCAACACCAATGTGGCCGCCACCTTCGCCCTGACCCTGTTGTTCCTGCGCACTCCCTTGCTGCAAGGCATCGGAGCCCTGCCGACCCTGATCGCCGCCCAGGTGGCGTTCGACAAGATAGCTGCCCTCAATCTGGCAGAGCCGGACGAAGCGTTCCCGTTGCCGCCTGCGTCTCGCCCCTGGCAGCGCATCGAGCTGGATCAGGTGAGCTTTCACTACCAGGGGGAGGGCGGTTTCTCCGTGGGCCCCATCAATCTGGTGATCGAGCGGGGGGAGCAGATATTCCTCATCGGTGGCAATGGCTCCGGCAAGTCGACCCTGGCCATGCTGCTGACCGGGCTCTATCAACCGGTCTCTGGCCGGATCCTGCTGGATGGGGAGCCGGTCACCGATCGCAACGGCTATCTGGGGCTCTTCTCCGCCATCTTCACCGACTACCACCTGTTCCAGCATTTGCTGGGGCCCGAGCCGAAAGAGGCGCTGGTCGCCGAGTGGCTTGAGCGGTTGCAGATGGGCAGCAAGCTTGCCATCGAGGATGGCTTCATCGCCGATATCGACCTCTCCCAGGGCCAGCGCAAGCGGGTCGCCCTGCTGCTGGCCCTGGCAGAGCAGCGGGAGGTGATGCTGTTCGACGAGTGGGCCGCGGATCAGGATCCCCAGTTCCGCCGCATCTTCTATCAGGTGCTGTTGCCGCGTCTCAAGGAGATGGGCAAGACGGTGATCGCCATCAGCCACGACGATCACTACTTCTCTCTGGCCGATCGCCTGCTGGAGATGCGCCAGGGCCGCCTCACCGAACTGACCGGCGAGCAGCGCGAGCAGGTGAGCCGGGATGCGGTCGCCCATCTGGATGGCAAGGTGCCGGCCTGATGCTGGCACCGATGAGACTGGCAGCAAGCCAGCACAGGAATTGCTTATGTTCGAGATGAAATCCGCCAGCTTCGCGGTCAATGACCGCACGCTGCTGCACCCCACCAGCCTTCGCTTCGAGCAAGGTCGGGTCTATGGCCTCATCGGCCACAACGGGTCGGGCAAATCGACCCTGATCAAGCTGCTGGCGCGCCAGCAACCCCACAGCGGCGGGGAGATCCTGTTCGATGACCAGCCGTTGTCTGCCTGGGGCAACCGGGAGTTTGCCCGTCAGGTGGCCTATCTGCCCCAGCACCTGCCGAGTGCCGAAAACCTGCTCGGCCGCGAACTGGTGGAGATGGGGCGCTACCCCTGGCGCGGCCTGCTGGGCCGGATGGGAGCGGAAGATCACCGTCAGGTGGAACGGGCCATCGCCCTGACCCACACCGAACGCTTTGCCGATCGGCTGGTGGATACCCTCTCCGGCGGTGAGCGGGGGCGAGTCTGGCTCGCCATGCTGCTGGCTCAGGAGAGCCGTTTCATCCTGCTGGACGAGCCGCTGGCCGCCCTGGACGTGGCCCATCAGGTGGAGGTGCTCACGCTCATCAAGCAGCTCAGCCGCCAGCTCAACCTCGGGGTCATCATAGTCATTCACGACATCAACATGGCCTCCCGTTTCTGCGATCGGCTGGTGGCGCTGCACTCCGGCCGTCTGCTGACCCACGGCGAGCCCGAACAGATCATGACAGGGGAGACCCTGAACGCCATCTATGGCATCCCCATGGAGGTCATTCGCCATCCGGCCCATGACCACGCCATCGCTATCGTCTGACCGGGGGCCGCTCTTGAACCGTTTATTGAAGATGGCGCCCTGTCTGCTCAGTCTGCTGCTGCCCCTGGCAGGGGAGGCCGGGCAGCTTGTCACCGCCACCAGCGCCACGCCCCGCATCGCCACCGTCGACTGGACCATAGCCGAAACCCTGCTGGCGCTCGGAGTGACACCGATGGCGGTGGGGGATGTGGCCCCCTATCGCGCCTGGGTCGGTGAACCCCAGCTTCCTGCCGGGGTGATCGATATCGGGCTGCGTGCCCAACCCAACCGGGAACTGCTGGCGGAGCTCAAACCGGATCTTATTCTCATCTCGCCGCTGGCGGCCCCCTTGGCGCCGACCCTCTCCCGCATCGCGCCGGTGCACTCCATCGCCCTGTATGAACCTGGCACCGATCTGTGGCAGCGACTGCGGGAAGCGACCCTGACCATAGCCGCCCTGGTCAACAAAGAGGCGGAGGCCGAACGCCAGCTCGCCGCGCTGGAGCTGGATCTGGCACAGATGCAGGCGGCGCAGACCGCCGATCTGCTCCCCTTGCTGGTGGTGCAATTCATTGATGAGCGCCATGTGCGGGTGTTTGGCCGTGGCAGCCTGTTCGAGGCAGTGATGCAGCGCCTCGGCCTTCGCAACGCCTGGCAGGGAGAGACCAATGCCTGGGGATTCTCGGTCGCGAGCCTGGAGCAGTTTCTCGGGATGCCGGAGGCCAGGCTGGTGGTGGTGGACCCCGTGCCCGTAGGAGTTGGTGAAAAACTTCAGGAGCCTGGATTGTGGCAGCATCTCCCGCTGGTACAGAACAATCCGGTGATCCATCTGCCTGCGACATGGAGTTTTGGTGGCATATTGGCGGCCCGCCGCTTCGCCACCCTGCTGGACGGTGTCTTGCGGGAGCAGGCTGTCCACAGAGCAACCGGGGGATCAAATCAATGAGCTCTTCTCTTTCTTCGCCCCTGCTGCGCCCGGGTCTCTGCCTGTTGGTGCTGACACTGGGGCTGGCTTGCGCCGAGCTGGCGCGTCAACTGCCGGGGGCGCTCTGGTGGCAGGCCCTGTTCTCCCCCGAGCTGGACGATGCCCGCCAGGCGGTGGTCCATTTCAGCTGGCTGCCGCGCCTTGCCATTTGTCTGCTGGCCGGTGCCGCCCTCGGGCTCGCCGGTACCCTGATGCAGCAGGTGCTGCGCAATCCCCTGGCCTCGCCCACCACCCTGGGGGTGGCCTCCGGCGCCCAGCTGGCGCTGATGATGGTGACCCTGCTCGCCCCCTCCTGGCTGCTGATCGGGCGGGAGTGGATCGCCATGGCCGGGGGAAGCCTGGCCATGGGGCTGGTCTTCGCCCTGGCCTGGCGCCGTCAGCTCAATCCCGTGGTCATCGTCTTTGCAGGGCTGGTGATCAACCTCTATCTGGCCGCCATCAGCATGGGATTGCTGCTGTTCTTCCAGGAGGAGCTCAAAGGGTTGCTGGTGTGGGGGAGCGGATCTCTGGCCCAGAACAGCTGGAGCGGCGTCGGCTATCTGCTGCCACGGTTGCTGCTGGCCGCGATGCTGGCGGCGGTGCTGGTGCGCCCGCTGGCAGTGCTGGAGCTGGACGATGCCAGCGCTCGCAGCCTGGGGGTCTCTCTCAAGCACCTGAGATTCGCCGGCCTCGGCCTCGCGGTCTTCATCACCGCCTGCGTGGTGAGCGTGGTGGGGCTGATCGGTTTTATCGGGCTGGCGGCGCCCGCCATGGTGCGGCTGCTGGGGGTCAGAAAACTGGCCCAGCGGCTGCTGTGGGCGCCCATCCTCGGCGCCCTGTTGCTGGCGGCCACCGATCTGCTGCTGCAGACCCTGAGCCGGTTCTGGCCTGTGCTGATCCCGACCGGCGCCATGACGGCCCTGTTGGGGGCGCCGCTGCTGCTCTGGCTGATCCCGCGTCTTGGTATCAAGCAGAGTTCACCTAAGGCGAACTCCTCCCTGCAGTTGGCCCGCCATCCGGCGCCAACTCGCCTTGTCGGCCTGATGGTGTTGGGGCTGGCTGCGGCGGTGATCGCCTCCCTGTTGTTTGGGCAGGGAATGGGCGGCTGGGGCTGGCCGAGCTGGCTGCGGTGGCAGGCCCAGCTGGAGTGGCGCTTGCCGCGCACGCTGGCAGCGGGTGCCGCAGGCGTGTTGCTGGCGCTGGCTGGCACCTTGTTGCAGCGAGTCAGCAACAACCCCATGGCGAGCCCCGAACTGCTGGGGGTGAGCGGTGGCACCTTCATGGGGGTGATTGCGGCGGCCCTGTTGCTGCCCGCCTTGCCGCTGCCCATGATGCTGCTGGGGGGGCTGGTGGGCGCCTTCGCCTGCCTGTTGCTGCTGGTGCTTATCAACCGGCGCAACGGCTTCCAGCCGGAGCGGATACTGCTGTCTGGCATCGCCATCACGGCGCTGTTTGAGCCGTTGCAGGCCATCGCCCTGGCCAACGGCGACCTGCGGGTGCAGCAACTGCTCTCCTGGATGTCCGGCTCCACCTATTACGTCACCCAGCCGGTGGCCCTTGCCCTGGTGGTGTTGGCGCTGCTGATGCTGGCAGCCTGCCTGCTGGTGAGCCGCTGGCTCGATCTCATGCCCATGGGGCCGGCGGTAGCGACGGCTCTGGGGATCCATCTCGGCCGTGCCCAGCTCACCATCCTGCTGCTGGTGGCCGTGCTCACCGCCAGTGCCACCATGGTGATAGGCCCGCTCTCCTTTGCCGGTCTGCTGGCGCCGCACCTGGCCAGATTGATGGGGCTGGTGA
This sequence comes from Aeromonas sp. QDB14, assembly GCF_027707845.1. Lineage (NCBI taxonomy): Bacteria > Pseudomonadati > Pseudomonadota > Gammaproteobacteria > Aeromonadales > Aeromonadaceae > Aeromonas > Aeromonas sp. QDB14. Next base: position 29,919 of record NZ_JAPCJD010000053.1, read on the forward strand.
GGGCGCGCTGGCACCTGCTCGGCGCCGCAGGCTGTGGCGCTTTGCTGATGGTGTCGGCGGACTGGATCGGCCAGCAGATCCTCTTTCCCCAGGAGGTGCCCGTCGGTCTGGTCTCCACCCTGTTAGGGGGCGCTTACTTCATGTGGTGCCTGCGCCGTCTCTAGGTTGATGGATGAAAAGCGCACAAAAAAAGCCCGGGATGAACCCCAATGCTGTTCACTTAAACGGAGCCGCATTGCGATTTACCGGAAAACGGGTCTTTGATATCTTCACCGCCCTGGGTCTCGATGGCCTGGGGCGTT
>NZ_JAPCJD010000054.1:0-30052 GCF_027707845.1 Aeromonas sp. QDB14
AGGGCGGTGAAGATATCAAAGACCCGTTTTCCGGTAAATCGCAATGCGGCTCCGCTTAAGTGAACAGCATTGCACCCTGGTGAGCCTTTTTCATGCCAATCCCTGCGCAAAAAATAGCTGGCTTGGTTGCAATTATTACGAATCCAAGTAGAATTACGCGGCTTATTTTAAGCTAGGGTCTGCGTATTTGCAGGCCTTGTTCATTAGATGTTTATGAGGACGATATGGTAACCATTCGTTTACAACGTGGTGGCGCGAAAAAGCGTCCGTTCTACCAGGTAGTAGTTGCTGACAGCCGTAACGCCCGTGACGGTCGTTTCATCGAGCGCGTCGGTTTCTTCAACCCGGTTGCTGCTGGTAACGCTGAAAAGCTGAACCTGGACCTGGCTCGTATCGAGCATTGGGTTGCTACTGGTGCCGCTGTTTCTGACCGCGTTGCCAAGCTGATCAAAGACGCTGCCAAAGCTGCTTAATCAGCCAAACGGTAGGGAGTTAAGGTGGAAAAACCTGTAGTTCTGGGCACCCTGGGAACCGTTTACGGGATCAAGGGCTGGCTTAAAGTGAACTCCTTCACCGATGTTGCCGAAGCGATTTTCGATTACAACCCCTGGCTGATCAATCAGAACGGGGCGTGGCGTGAAATCCGGGTGTCATCCTGGAAGCGTCACAACAAGGGTCTGATCTGCAAACTCGATGGTATCGATGTGCGTGAGGATGCCCTGGCATTGACCAACGTCGAGATTGGCGTCCCCGCCGATCTGTTGCCTGCGTTGCCCGAAGGGGAGTTCTACTGGCGTGACCTCATTGGTTGCACCGTGGTAACCACCAAGGGATACGACCTGGGCAAGGTGACCGAATTGATGGAAACCGGCTCCAACGATGTGTTGGTGGTTGAGGCCAATGTAAAAGATGCCTTTGGTGCAAAGGAGCGGTTGATACCGTTCCTGGAAGAGCAGGTGATCAAGAATATTGATCTGACTGCTCGAACAATCGAAGTTGATTGGGATCCTGGTTTCTAGTTTCCCGCGCTAACACGGGTGCCGGAGGTTTCTTATGTGGATTGGGGTCATTAGCCTCTTCCCGGAAATGTTCCGAGCCATTACCGAGCACGGGGTAACGGGTCGGGCCGTCAAGAGTGGCCTGCTGCAAATTGAGTGCTGGAACCCTCGGGACTTCACCCACGACAAACACCGTACGGTCGATGATCGTCCTTATGGTGGTGGGCCCGGCATGTTGATGATGGTTCAGCCGCTGCGTGATGCCATTCATGCAGCCAAGCAAGCGGCGGGAGACGGGGCGAAAGTCATCTATCTCTCTCCTCAGGGACGCAAGCTGACTCAAGCGGGCGTGACCGAGTTGGCGACGAATCAGAAACTGATTCTGGTCGCCGGTCGATACGAAGGTATCGATGAGCGCGTGATACAAACCGAAGTCGACGAAGAGTGGTCTATCGGGGATTACGTGTTAAGTGGTGGTGAGTTGCCTGCCATGACCCTGATCGATGCGGTTTCGCGTCTGGTCCCGGGGGTCTTGGGCGATCAGGCCAGTGCCGAGCAGGACTCCTTCACGGATGGGCTGCTGGATCATCCCCACTATACTCGGCCGGAGGTGTTGGATGGGCTGACGGTGCCCGAGGCGCTGACAAGCGGCAATCACGAAGTGATTCGGCGCTGGCGACTCAAGCAATCGCTCGGACGAACCTGGCAGAGAAGGCCGGAACTTATTAACAACCTAGCTCTGACTGACGAGCAAGAATCACTTCTTGCCGAGTATGTCCGCGAAGTGCGTGACAGCGTTAAGTAGAGTTTTCAGTTTATCCTAGGTAAGGAAAGACAATGAGCAAGATTATTCAGCAGCTTGAACAAGAGCAACTGCGTACCGACATCCCGGCTTTTGCCCAGGGCGACACCGTACGTGTTCAAGTTCGTGTTAAAGAAGGTGGTAAAGAGCGTCTGCAGGCTTTCGAAGGCATCGTGATTGCCAAGCGTAACCGCGGTCTGCACTCTGCTTTCACCGTTCGCAAGATCTCCAACGGCGAAGGTGTTGAGCGTGTATTCCAGACTCACTCTCCGCTGATCCACAGTGTAGAACTGAAGCGTCGTGGTGATGTTCGCCGCGCCAAACTGTACTACCTGCGCAACCTGTCCGGCAAAGCTGCTCGTATCAAAGAGAAGCTCAACTAATTCGATTCGAATTGGTGTCGGTATGTCGGCGAAAAGCTCGACAGGTAGTGAAAAGGCTCGCCAATGGCGAGCCTTTTTTGTATCCGCTTTCGGGTGTTCCAGCTCAACCTGGCTGGCTGACCCGCACCACCGAGTTGTCACGCCCGAAGGGGCCAGGCACATAGTCGTCCGCCTCCCAGTCGTTGTCATAAAGGGTTTCACCATCGGGTTGCACTAGCTGATAGCAATACTCGAAATGGCTGGGGCCATCGGTCGGCAGGTTGAGTGTCGCCTTGAACTCCCCGTTTTTCATCCTCTTCAGTTCAATGGGCTGCCACTGGCTAAATTCACCCAGCAGCAAGACCTGCTCGGCATCACCGGCGGCCTCCTTTTCGACGGCAAAGGTCACCTTGACCTCGGGACGCGATTTGAGGAATTGCTTGTTGATCGGCATATGGACTCCTTGTCACTGGCTGCGAAGAAAGTAGCGCTGGTTATTTTTATATCACTTTATGACAAGGATGTTGATAAACAGGATCAAAGGGGGAGGGCAAAATGGCGCTGCAGGAGTTGATGGGTGAACTCGATCTTGAGGTAGAAGCCCCGTGGTAGCGTCATGATGGGTTGGCCATTGCGGCCGATGGCGCGGGTCAGCGCTTTGCTGTTGGCCGCCTTGGGGCGCAGCTGCAATACCTGGCCGTGGCGGGCGCTGATCTGCTCCACTTCCCCCAGCACTATCATGTCCATCAGCTCTTCCCAGTCCTGGCGCAGCAGTCCTTCTTCCTCTTCATTCGGGCTCCATAGCAGCGGCATGCCGACGCGACGGTCACCGACAGGGATGTCGCGGCTGCCTTCCACTGGGATCCAGAGCACCCGCGACAGCTTGTTGCGCACGTTTGACTCCTCCCAGCGCTGGCCGCTGACCCCGATGAGGGGGGCCACGCAGACAAAGGTGGTTTCCAGCGGGCGCCCTTGAGGATCGACGGGGATCGTCTTGAGCTCGATACCGAGATCCGGAAAATCCTGCTCGGGACGGCTACCTGCACTGGCCCCCAGCTGCCACTCGATCAACTGCCCTGTCCAGCCCTTGTCACGCCTGAGATCCCGCGGTACGGGGATGCCCGCCGTTGCGGCAAGCTGGGCCAGAGTGAAGCCAGCCATGGCGTAGGCTCGACTGAGCAGCTCTTGTTCTGACTGGGGATTGGCGGGCATGAGGGCTCCTCTGGAGATAATAGACATCGCAATACGGATCCTTGCATGGTATCGCTGATTTTATAACCGATCCTCGCCCGACTATACACAGGGAGACATGGGTGACAGAATTAAACATATCTAAATGATTTTAAAGGGTTTTACTTTATTTATCCAGTATGTTGGCCCGCCGGATCCCCGCATAAACGAGTTGTCCAAGGGTTTGTGCGAGCTGTTGCACACAGTTATCCACAGAAATCTTGGATAACTGGCGTAAAGTGGTGAAAGGAAGCGTGGCACCAGAAATAAATGTGAGAGTACGCTGATTTTCAGCGCCATTTCGGTGCAGATAATGCGCCATATCTGTGGATAAATCCGTCTTGGTGGATCTTTGAGCAGTCGAACTTGTTCACAATTGACAGGCTGGATCCTCTTAGGCAAAAGACATGGATCTTGATCCAGCAATTAAACTATAACCTTATGTATTTAAATGTATATTTTGTTTTTAAGTGAATCGGGTATGATATGCTTCCGTGCAATGCCACAGTATAAAACTACTGTATATACCTGCTTGATCACAGGTTTATGCACAGTCTGGGTGGGCAACTTGCCTAGCATGAACCTTCAATTTGTTTATAACTTTGCTTGAAATGCCAAGTTATTCATGAACGGAAGATGACAGTCCCTGTTTGCCGCCACGGGGTGAATGTGGAACAATCTCGTTATAGATTCAGCCTTTATAAGGTGATCACGTGATAGATGGTGACGGATTTCGTCCCAATGTCGGCATCGTGATCTGTAACCGTGACGGACAAGTATTGTGGGCTAAGCGCTATGGGCAGCACTCCTGGCAGTTTCCGCAGGGGGGGGTTGATGATGGTGAATCGCCGGAACAGGCCATGTATCGTGAGCTGTATGAGGAGATAGGCCTCAAGCAGGACGATGTGACCATACTGGCGACCAGTCGCAACTGGCTGAAGTATCGCTTACCCAAACGACTCGTCCGCTGGGACAGTTCACCGGTCTGTATTGGCCAGAAGCAGAAATGGTTTTTGTTGCAGCTCGATCCTGGCAAAGAGTCCAGGATCCAGTTTGGCTGTCATGGTCACCCGGAATTTGATGATTGGCGTTGGGTCAGCTTCTGGTACCCGGTTCGTCAGGTCGTCTCCTTCAAGCGGGAGGTTTACCGCCGGGTGATGAAGGAGTTTGCCCCGCTGGCCATGCCAGTCCCCGTGGTGCAGGCTAACCGAAAAGATGGGCGGCGCAACCGCTCGCGTTAAGGAGCACAACTAGTTGCTGACGGAACTCAGACGCATCGTGGAAAGCATGGCCGAGGCCAACACCCTCGAACAGGCCTTGCAAGCATTGGTGAGCCAGACCCGGCTCGCCATGACGGTGGACTGCTGCTCCGTCTATGTAGCCGAGCCGGACATGCGCCGCTATCGACTGGCTGCGACCGATGGTCTGGCCGAATCGGCCGTGGGCAAGGCCACCCTGCCGTTCGAGCAGGGTATCGTCGGCCTGGTGGGTCAGCGTGAAGAGCTGATCAACCTGGCCGATGCCCCCTCTCACCCCAGTTTTAAGTTCCTGCCCGATGTGGCGGAAGAGGCGTTTCGCTCCTTCCTCGGCGCTCCCATCATGCATCAGCGTCAGGTGGTGGGGATTCTGGTCGTGCAGCAGAAGGAGAGCCGCCTCTTCGATGAGGGGGAGGAGTCCTTCATGGTCACCCTGGCAGCTCAGCTGGCTGCCCGCATCGCCCAGGCCCAGGCCAAGGGGTGGCTGCAGAAGACCGACTGGAGCAAGCCGCTGCGCGGTATTGCCGGGGCGAGTGGCATCGCCATCGCCAAGGCCTGGGTGTGGCGTCCGCGCAAGGCGCTCAATACCATCACGCCGCGCAAGGATGAAGATCATGCCAAGCAGCTTGCCCGTCTCGAGCTGGCGGTGGAGGAAGTGCGCCACGATCTGGAGAGCCTGGCACTGCGCTTTCGCGAGAGCTACAGCCAGGACTCGGTTGCCATCTTCGACATCTATCTGCACCTGCTTAACGATCCCGGCTACATCAAGCCCATCCGCAACAAGGTCAGCAAGGAACACTGGACGGCGATCTCGGCGGTCAAACTCATCAGCGATCGGCTGATAGAGCAGTTCAAGGGGATGAAGGATCCCTATCTGCGGGAGCGCTCCACCGATGTGAAAGACATCGCCCAGCGGCTCATCAGCCGGCTGGTGCAGGACGAACCCGAGCAGCTCACCATCGGCGAACCCGTGGTGCTGGTCGCCGATGAAGTAACGGCCACCATCCTTGCGGAGATCCCGAGGGAATTTCTGAGCGGTGTGGTGTCGCTCAAGGGCGGGACAAACTCCCATGCCGCCATCCTGGCCCGTGCCATGGGGGTGGCGGCCATCATGGGGGTGGATCTGCCCCTCGGTGACATCGGCGGTCGCACTCTGGTCATCGATGGCTACAGCGGCGATCTCTTCATCGAACCCAACCAGGTGATCCTGACCGAGTACCGGCAACTGCTGAGTGAGGAGCGGGCACTCGACACCCTGGTGCGTAGCGTCGACAACCAGCCCTCCGAGACTGCCGACGGCACCAAGGTCTCTCTGCTGCTCAACGCAGGGCTGAGTGCGGATACCGAGATCTCCCTCAATCATCTGGCGGACGGGGTCGGGCTCTATCGCACCGAGATCCCCTTCATGCTGCAGGACAGCTTCCCTTCGGAGTGGGAGCAGACTGCCCGCTATCGCGGGATCCTGGAAACCTATCGGGATCGCCCGGTTTGCATGCGGACTCTGGACGTGGGGGGGGACAAGCAACTGCCCTATTTCCCCATCGTGGAGGAAAATCCCTTCCTTGGTTGGCGGGGGATCCGGCTCACCCTAGATCACCCCGAACTCTTCCTGGTGCAGCTCAAGGCCATGTTGCGGGCCAGTGAAGGGCTGGACAATCTGGCCATCATGCTGCCGATGATCAGCAGCGTCAGTGAAATCAAGGCCTCCCGTCGTCTGCTGGATCAGGCGTGGCGCGAGGTGTCGGAAGAAGCGGCCAGCCGCGATGCGGTGATCCGCTACCCCAGTCTCGGGGTGATGATAGAAGTCCCCTCCGCGCTGTACATCCTGCCGGAGATGGCGCCGCTCATCGACTTCTGGTCGGTGGGCAGCAACGACCTGACTCAGTACCTGCTGGCGGTGGATCGCAACAATGCCCGTGTCGCCAGCATCTACGATGCCTTCCATCCCGCGGTGATCCGCGCTTTGCAACTGTTGGTCGATTCCTCTCAGCGCTATCACAAACCGGTCTCTGTTTGTGGCGAGCTGGCTGGCGATCCGGTCGGGGTGCTGCTGCTCTTGGCCATGGGCTATCGTCGTTTCAGCATGAATACCCACAACATCTCCCGTATCAAATACGTGCTGCGGCAATCCGACCTTGGTGAGTTGAAGACGCTGATGGCGGATGGTCTCAAGCATGACAATCCTCACGTGCTGCGCGGCCTGTTTGCCCGCTATCTGGAAGAGCACGGTCTGGGAGGCTTGCTGCGGGCTGGGCACAAGGTCAGGCTGCCCGATTGATATTCCGTCTTGTTACTGCGTAAGAATGATCGGAGAATGCGGCTTTTCTTATGATTGGGGCCGCCTATGCAGCACGACGGATATTGGGTTTTCTCGCAGATTGATCCCGTAGCATTCAGTTTGGGACCATTATCGGTACGCTGGTATGGTCTCATGTACCTGTTCGGTTTTGCCTTCGCCATGTGGCTGGCAGGTCGCCGTGCCGATGCACCCAACAGCGGCTGGACCCGCAACGAGGTATCCGACCTGCTGTTTTATGGCTTCCTTGGGGTGATCCTGGGTGGCCGTATCGGCTATGTGCTGTTCTACAACTTCGATCTCTTCCTTGCCGACCCGACCTATCTGTTCAAGATATGGACCGGTGGCATGTCGTTCCACGGTGGCCTCATCGGGGTGATCACCGCCATGATCTGGTTTGCCCACAAAACCCAGCGCCACTTCTTCACCGTGGCGGATTTCGTGGCGCCGCTCATTCCGTTCGGCCTCGGTGTTGGCCGCATCGGCAACTTCATGAACGGCGAGTTGTGGGGTCGGGTCACCGATGTCCCCTGGGCCATCATCTTCCCCGAGGCTGGGCCCGAGCCGCGTCACCCGTCCCAGCTTTACCAGTTCGCGCTGGAAGGGGTGGTGCTCTTCATCATCCTGAACCTGTTCTGGCGCAAGCACCCACCCCGTGGCGCCATTTCCGGGATGTTCCTGCTGTTCTACGGTCTGTTCCGCTTCCTGGTGGAGTTTGTTCGTCAACCAGACAGCCAGCTGGGTCTCTACTTCAATGAGATCAGCATGGGTCAGATCCTTTCTACCCCGATGATAGTGGCGGGGGGGCTCATGGTCTGGGCCGCCTACAAGCAGCCCCGTCTGTTCGGCAATGCACCGAAGGAGGCGAAGTAATGCGTGCCTATCTCGACCTGATGCAGAAAATTCTGGATGAAGGGACCGTCAAATCCGATCGCACCGGCACCGGGACAGTCTCCTTGTTCGGTCATCAGATGCGCTTCAATCTGGCGGAAGGATTCCCGCTGGTGACAACCAAGAAGTGCCACCTGCGCTCCATCATTCATGAGCTGCTCTGGTTCCTCAATGGCGATACCAACACCGCCTATCTGAAAGAGCACGGTGTCAGCATCTGGGATGAATGGGCCGACGAGCACGGTGATCTGGGGCCTGTCTATGGCGCCCAGTGGCGCTCTTGGTCGGCGGCTGATGGGTCTGTCATCGACCAGATCCAGAAAGCGGTGGATGACATCCAGCACAACCCGGATTCCCGCCGCATCATCGTCTCCGCCTGGAACGTGGGCGAGCTGGACAAGATGGCGCTGGCACCCTGCCACGCCTTCTTCCAGTTCTATGTGGCGGATGGCAAGCTCTCCTGCCAGCTCTACCAGCGCAGTTGTGATGTTTTCCTTGGCCTGCCGTTCAACATTGCCAGCTATGCGCTGCTGACCCACATGATGGCGCAGCAGTGCGATCTGGAAGTGGGGGACTTTGTCTGGACCGGTGGCGATGTGCACCTCTATTCCAACCACATGGAGCAGACCGCACTGCAACTCACCCGCGAACCGCGCCCTTTGCCGCAACTGGTGATCAAGCGCAAACCTGACTCCATCTTCGATTACAGATTCGAGGATTTCGAGATCCAGGGCTATGATCCCCATCCTGGGATCAAGGCGCCTGTCGCTATTTGAGTAAGTAATGAGCCTGGGGCGAGTCCCGCCTCTCAGGTGACGATGAATTGACACTCAGCTGTTAGAGGCGCCTGCGGGCGCCTTTTGCATTTTATGTGAATTTATATGCGATGTTCCGGGTGGAGAGAAGGCTCTTGAAAGAGGGTAGTAATCGGCTTATAGCAGGCATTATCTGTTTTGCTTTCGGTTTTTTCGTTGTTATCGGCCGTTAGAAACGATTTTTCATTGAGCTACTCGGGCCCTAGACTGAAAAAATGGAATCTTATGGGTAGTTAGATATGAGCGATGTATTCAAGCGTTTTCTCAAACTGGAGTCTGCTTCCGGGATCATTCTGATCCTGGCCGCCCTGCTTGCCATCGGCCTGGCCAATTCGGCACTGGCGCAACACTATCAGAGCTTCCTCAATACCGAGGTGCAGGTTCGCATCGCGGCGCTCGACATCAACAAGCCGCTGCTGCTCTGGATCAACGATGGCTTCATGGCGATCTTCTTCCTTCTGGTGGGTCTCGAGGTGAAGCGAGAGATGCTAGAGGGGGCGCTTTCCTCCCGGGTGCAGGCAACCTTCCCGGCCATTGCCGCCGTGGGTGGGATGTTGGCACCGGCCCTCATCTATAGCTTCTTCAACTACGGAGACGAAGCTACCCGTGCTGGCTGGGCGATTCCGGCCGCAACCGACATCGCCTTCGCTCTCGGGGTCATGGCGCTGCTGGGCAAGCGGGTACCGACCAGCCTCAAGGTCTTCTTGCTGGCGCTGGCCATCATGGACGATCTGGGGGTCATCATCATCATTGCCCTCTTCTACACCCAGCAACTGTCGCTGACTGCGCTGGCGATAGGTGTGGTGGCCACCCTGACCTTGCTCTGGATGAATCGCCGTGGTGAGGACAGGATTGGACTCTATATGCTGGTCGGCCTGGTGCTCTGGGTTGCCGTGCTCAAGTCCGGTGTCCATGCGACCCTGGCGGGGGTTATCGTGGGCTTCATGATCCCCCTCAACGGCAAGCGTTACGCATCGCCACTCAAGCATCTGGAGCATGGGCTGCACCCCTGGAGCGCCTTCCTGATCCTGCCGCTTTTCGCTTTCGCCAACGCCGGGGTATCGCTGGAGGGGATCAACTTCTCGGCTCTGCTCAATCCGCTCCCCATGGGGATCATCCTGGGGCTCTTCGTCGGCAAGCCGCTCGGGATTTTCACCATCAGCTGGCTGGCTGTGAAATCAGGCATTGCCCAATTGCCGCAAGGAGTGAACTTCAGACAGATCTTTGCCGTCAGCATCCTGTGTGGCATCGGCTTCACCATGTCGATGTTTATCGCATCGCTGGCATTCGAGCATGGCGGACTGGACTACGGCAGCTACTCGCGCCTCGGGATCCTGGCAGGTTCCACACTCGCGGCCGTGATCGGTTACATCGCCCTGCGGATATCGCTGCCCAATCGGGAGGCGAATCAAAGTACGGAGGGGTTATGAGAAAACTAGGATGGTTAGTCATGCTGGCGAGCCCTGCACTCTGGGCAGATAGTCTGGCCGATTGTCAGCGGGATGCCACCTCGGCAAGTTGTTCTGCCTATCTCAACGGGGTGGTCGACAGCGCACTCATGCTGGGGGACTCTCAGGTAAAAGCCCGGTTCGGAGAGACCTTCGCCGAACGGGCACTGAGCAGTCGTGCCGGCGAGCGAGTCAAGCTGTCCAACAAGCGCTACTGCACCGAGCGAATGCCGGATGCCGGTCGTCTCAAGGCCCATCTGCAGGCACAGTTCGACGCGAACAAGGTTGACTCGATCAGCGACATGTATGACATTCTGGCGGTTGAACTCAGCTGCTACCGGAGCCCGCCTGGCGCGGGAACCCCATCGGATGTCACACCTTAACTACAACCATCTCTACTATTTTTGGATGACTCAGAAGAAGGGCTCCGTCACGCAGGCGGCGGAAGCCCTCTTTTTGACCCCACAGACCGTGACCGGTCAGATCAAACTGCTTGAGCAGCGTCTTGGCGGCAAGTTGCTGATCAGAAAGGGGCGCTCCCTTGAGGCCACCGAGCTTGGCCAACTGGTATTTCGCTATGCGGACAAGATGTTCAGCCTCTCCTACGAGATGCTGGATATCGTCAACTACCGCAAGGAGAGCCAGATCCTGTTCGACGTCGGCATCGCCGATGCACTCTCCAAGCGTCTTGCCAGCCGGGTGCTGCTCTCCGTGATCCCCAATGATGGTTCCATTCACCTGCGCTGCTTCGAGTCGACCCATGAACTGCTCCTAGAGCAGTTGAGCGAGCACAAGCTCGACATGATCCTCTCTGATTGCCCGGTGGACTCCAGCCAGCATGCCGGGTTGCTGTCCAAGCGTCTGGGGGGATGCGGCGTCAGTTTCTTCTGCAAGGCGCCTCTGCCCTCCCAGCCTTTCCCTGCCTGCCTGGAAGAGCGCAAGCTGCTCATCCCGGGCCGTCGCACCGCCATGGGTCGTCAACTGACCCAGTGGTTCGAGCAGCAGGGAATTTCCCCCAGCATTCTGGGAGAATTCGACGATGCGGCGCTGATGAAGGCGTTCGGCTTCTTTAACCAGGGCATCTTCATGGCACCGACCATTTATCGGGAGGAGATCCTGGAGGGGGAGGAGGTGATGCTGCTGGGTGAAACCCAGGATCTGATGGAGGAGTATTACGTCATCTTTGCCGAGCGGATGATCCAGCATCCTGCGGTCAAGCGGGTATGCGAGAGTGATTTCTCCTTCCTCTTTGCGGGGCAGGAGGATTTCACGGCCATTCAGCCGGCAAGCCTCTCGTTTTAAATCGAGGGTGACGGCGCTATGATGCCAGTCTTGGAAGATGAGGGTGAGATGCGATTGGAAGAGATGGAAGCGAATGCCGGGCGTGCCGTCACCCTGCTCAAGGCATTGGCCAATGAGCGACGGCTGTTTATCTTGTGCCAGTTACTGGATAGGGAGCTGTCGGTCGGCGAGCTGAACGAGGTCTTGGGATTGAGCCAGTCAGCCATGTCGCAGCATCTGGCGGTGTTGCGCCGGGATGAGCTGGTGGCGACGAGGAAGGAAGCCCAGACGGTCTATTACTCCCTGCGCAGCCATGAGGTGCGCGAGATGATCGGATTGTTGCACAGACTGTACTGTAGCGACCCCAAATAAAAAACCGGCACTAGGCCGGTTTTTTCAGCTTTCATCAGCGGATGCTGATTAAGCCATGGCTTTGATCTGGGCAGACAGGCGGCTCTTGTGACGAGCAGCTTTGTTCTTGTGGATCAGGCCTTTGGTCGCCATACGATCCATGATCGGCTGAGCAACAGCGAAAGCGGCAGTGGCAGCAGCCTTGTCACCAGAGGCGATGGCAGCGATCACTTTCTTCAGGTAGGTACGGGTCATGGAACGACGGCTGGCGTTGTGCTGACGACGTTTCTCTGACTGAAGAGCACGCTTCTTAGCAGATTTGATGTTAGCCAAGGTAAAACTCCTAAAACTGTCTTAGCGAGTGTATTGAAAAGGCCCGGAAATATGCCTTCCCAACCACATATTGTCAAATGATTTGTGCAAATAAACACCGCCCCCCGGTGGTGTGTCAGATGGGAGACGGTTAAACTGTCGGCCGATTCTAACAGCATTCTTTTCTTTCCGACAGTTCCAGAGGCCTCGTCTTGAGTAAGAAATTGATCAAATCCGGCATGATAGTGTCCGGAATGACGCTGGCATCCCGTGTGATGGGCTTGGTGCGCGATGTGGTCATCGCCAATTTGCTCGGTGCCGGGGTGGCCGCAGACGTCTTCTTCTTCGCCAATCGCATTCCTAACTTCTTGCGCCGGCTCTTTGCCGAAGGGGCATTCAACCAGGCCTTCGTGCCCGTGATGACGGAGTACAAGAAAAATGGTGACGAGCAGGCGGTTCGGGAGCTGCTGGCGGCGGTGGCGGGCACCCTGGGTGGCATCGTCACCGTGGTCACCCTGCTCGGGGTGCTGGGTTCCGGTGTCCTGACGGCTCTCTTTGGCTGGGGCTGGTTCTGGGATTGGCTGCATGGCGGACCGGCGGCGGAGAAGTTCGAGCTGGCCAGTCTGATGCTCAAGATCACCTTCCCCTACCTCTGGTTCATCACCTTCACCGCCATGGCGGGGGCCATTCTCAATACCTTTGGCCGTTTTGCCGTGTCCTCCTTCACGCCGGTATTCCTCAACATCACCATGATTGCGGCGGCCTGGTGGATCGCGCCCTTGATGGAGCGCCCCGAAATCTCCCTGGCGATCGGTGTCTTCCTCGGCGGTCTGGTCCAGTTTTTGTTCCAGTATCCTTTTCTGCGCCAGCTCAACATGCTGGTCTGGCCCAAGTGGGGTTGGCACCATCCCGGGGTGGTTAAGATCCGTACCCTGATGATCCCGGCCCTGTTCGGCGTCTCGGTCAGCCAGATCAACCTGCTGATCAACACCATGCTGGCGTCGTTCCTGGCTACCGGTGCCATCAGCTATCTCTATTACTCGGACAGGTTGCTGGAGTTTCCCCTCGGTCTCTTTGCGGTGGCCATCAGCACGGTGATCCTGCCTGCCCTGGCCAGAAAACACGTGGATGCGGATCCGGCTGATTTCTCTCGCACCATGGATTGGGGGGTGCGCATGGTGATGCTGCTCGGCTTGCCAGCCATGGTCGGCATCGCCGTACTGCGCGAGCCCATACTGCGGGTACTTTTCATGCGCGGTGAGTTCGGTCTGCACGAGGTGAGCATGTCCAGTGCCAGCCTGCTGGCCTCCACTACGGGGCTGCTCTCCTTGATGCTCATCAAGGTGCTGGCCCCCGGTTATTACGCCCGCCAGGATACCAGGACGCCGGTGCGTATCGGCATCATGGCCATGGTAGCCAACATGGTGTGCAACCTCATCTTCATCTATCCGCTCGGCTACGTGGGGCTGGCTCTCGCCACCGCCTGTTCCGGCACCCTGAACGCCGCACTGCTGTTCAAGGGGCTCTATCAGCAGGATGTTTATCGCCCTTCCCGCAACACCGGGCTGTTCTGCCTCAAGCTCTTGGCGGCAACGGTCTTGATGGGGGGGCTTCTGGCCTATCTGTCACCGGATCTCGCCCAATGGGGGGCCTGGAGCATGGGCAAGGCCAGCCTGGAGTTGACCCTGCTGCTCTGCCTGGGCGGAGCGCTGTATGGCATTGTCCTCTTGGCATTGGGGATCCGGCCACGGCACCTGAGAGCCGATCAGCAATAACGAACCAGCGGCAGGGCCGGGGGACAGCACAAGGGAGATGGGAGCGGTCTCAGGGGCTGTCGGGTTGACCCGCCAATGAGGTGCGATGCTCCTGGCCGAGTCCGAGAAGTGGGCGGGATGGCTAAATCGGCTCAACGGCAGGGCTGACCCTGCCTGCTGCCTGATATATAATCCGCCGATTTCCATGGCAGCAACGCACAAGGCACTGATGGAGCTTATTCGCGGCATTCACAATATCAAGCCCCGTCACCGGGGCTGTGTATTGACCATAGGCAACTTCGATGGGGTTCATCAGGGGCACCACGCGGTGTTGGCCCGCTTGCAGGAGAAGGCCGCCCAACTTGGCCTGCCCGCCTGTGTCATGTTGTTCGAACCCCAGCCGCTGGAGCTGTTTGCGGGCAGTGCCGCGCCCGCCCGCCTCAGCCGCTGGCGGGAGAAGTACGAAGCCCTCAAGGGAATGCAGATCGATCGCATGCTCTGCGTGCGTTTCACCCATCGTTTTGCCGAGCAGGCAGCCAGCACCTTCATCGAGCAACTGCTGGTGGAGAAACTCGGTGTGCACTATCTGGTGGTCGGCGACGATTTTCGCTTCGGCAAGGGGCGGGAAGGGGACTTCCACCTGCTGGAGGAGGCCGGTCGGCGCTTCGGGTTCGAGGTGATCAGCACCCAGAGTTTCCAGCTTTCCCGCCAGCGGGTCAGCAGCACCCTGGTGCGCGAGGCCCTCAAAGCGGGTCGCATGGCGGAGGTGGAGTTGATGCTCGGTCGCCCCTATGCCATCAGCGGCCGGGTGGCCCATGGCGACAAGCTGGGGCGCACCATAGGTTTTCCCACCGCGAATCTGGCCCTCAAACGCCAGGTTGTCCCGGTCGGTGGCGTGTTTGCGGTGGAAGTGATATGTTCCGGCAAGACTTTCCCCGGTGTCGCCAATGTGGGTGTACGCCCGACCTTGAGTGGTACACAAGCCAGATTGGAAGTACATCTATTTGATTTTTCTGGTGATCTATATGGTCAGCAGGTCAAGGTGCTGCTTCGCCACAAGCTGCGCGAAGAGCAGAAATTTGACTCTTTCACCGCCTTGAAAGAGCAGATCGAACGAGATGCCCTGGCGGCCCGAGCCTGGTTCGGGCTGCCACAATTTCATTTACCCAGCACTCTTTTAGAAAAGAAGGGAACCCAGGACTGATGAGCGACTATAAACACACCCTGAATCTGCCGGAAACCGAGTTTCCGATGCGTGGCGATCTGGCCAAACGCGAACCCAACATGTTGAAACGTTGGTACGATCAGGATCTTTACGGCGCCATTCGCCGCGCCAAAGCGGGTAAGCCTTCTTTCATTCTGCACGATGGCCCCCCCTATGCGAACGGCAGCATTCACATCGGTCATTCGGTCAACAAGATCCTCAAAGACATCATCATCAAGTCCAAGGGCCTCTCTGGCTTCGATTCCCCCTATGTGCCGGGCTGGGATTGCCACGGTCTGCCCATCGAGCTGAAAGTGGAAGGCATGGTCGGCAAGCCGGGCGAGAAGGTTTCCGCCGCCGAGTTCCGCGCCGAGTGCCGCAAATACGCCAAAACCCAGATCGAAGCACAGAAGACCGACTTCATCCGTCTGGGCGTGCTGGGTGACTGGGAACACCCCTACCTGACCATGGATTTTGGGACCGAAGCCAACATCATCCGTTCCATGGCCAAGATCGTTGAAAACGGCCACCTGCATAAAGGCTCCAAGCCGGTGCACTGGTGTACCGATTGCGGCTCCGCGCTGGCTGAAGCAGAAGTGGAGTACTACGACAAGAACTCCCCCTCCATCGACGTGCGCTTCAAGGCCGTC
The DNA here is from genome assembly GCF_027707845.1 of Aeromonas sp. QDB14. Classification (NCBI taxonomy): domain Bacteria; kingdom Pseudomonadati; phylum Pseudomonadota; class Gammaproteobacteria; order Aeromonadales; family Aeromonadaceae; genus Aeromonas; species Aeromonas sp. QDB14. The sequence goes on from NZ_JAPCJD010000054.1 coordinate 15,651, forward strand.
GACGAGGCTGCCGTTGCCGCCAAGTTTGATTGCGCCGAAGGCCACACCGGCAAGGGCGCGCTCTCTGCCGTGATCTGGACGACCACTCCGTGGACCCTGCCGGCCAACCGCGCCATCGCCATGCATGCCGATCTCGACTACGCGCTGGTGCAGGTAGAGGGCGACAATCCCGAGCGTCTGATCCTGGCCGCTGAGCTGGTGAAGGACGTGATGGATCGCGCCGGCATCGAGCACTTCCACAACCTGGGCTATGCCAAGGGTGCCGCACTCGAGCTGCTGCGCTTCAACCACCCCTTCTACAGCTTCGACGTACCTGTGGTGCTGGGTGACCACGTGACCCTGGACGCCGGTACTGGCGCGGTCCACACCGCCCCTGGTCACGGTCAGGAAGACTTCGTGGTCGGTCAGAAGTATGGTCTGGAAGTGGCCAACCCGGTTGGCAGCAACGGCGTCTATCTGCCGGATACCGAACTGTTTGCCGGCCAGCATGTGTTCAAGGCCAATGCGGCCGTGGTCGAGGTGCTGACCGAGCGCGGTGCCCTGCTGCACCACAAGGTATTCAACCACTCTTACCCGCACTGCTGGCGTCACAAGACCCCGATCATCTTCCGTGCCACCCCCCAGTGGTTCATCAGCATGGAGCAGAAGGGTCTGCGCAAGCGTGCTCTGGAAGAGATCGAGCGTATCGAGACTCAGGGCATTGCCGAACACGGCCAGAGCGGCTGGGTCCCGGCCTGGGGCAAGAATCGCATCCAGGCGATGGTCGAGAACCGTCCCGACTGGTGTATCTCCCGTCAGCGTACCTGGGGCGTGCCCATCTCCCTGTTCGTTCACAAGGATACCCAGGCGCTGCACCCGGATTCCGTGCGCCTGATGGAAGAGGTGGCCAAGCGGGTCGAGCAGTCCGGCATCCAGGCCTGGTGGGATCTGGACAAGGCCGAGCTACTGGGCGTCGATGCCGACAACTACGAGAAGGTACCCGACACCCTGGACGTCTGGTTTGACTCCGGCTCTACCCATGCCTCCGTGGTCGATGCCCGTCCCGAGTTCAACGGCAAGCCGGCCGACATGTATCTGGAAGGCTCTGACCAGCACCGTGGCTGGTTCATGTCATCCTTGATGATCGGCGTGGCGATGAAAGACAAGGCTCCCTACAACCAGGTGCTGACTCACGGCTTCACCGTGGATGGTCAGGGCCGCAAGATGTCCAAGTCCATCGGCAACGTGGTAAGCCCTCAGGACGTGATGAACAAGCTGGGTGCCGACATCCTGCGTCTGTGGGTAGCGAGCACTGACTACACCGGTGAGATGACCGTCTCCGACGAGATCCTCAAGCGCTCCGCCGACGCCTATCGTCGTATCCGCAACACTGCCCGCTTCCTGCTGGCCAACCTGAACGGTTTCAATCCGGCGACCGACATGGTGGCGCCTGCCGACATGGTGGTGGTGGATCGCTGGGCAGTGGGCCGTGCCAAAGCGGTACAGGCCGAGATCGTGGCCGCGTTCGACGAGTACAACTTCCACGGCGTGACCCAGAAGCTGATGCAGTTCTGCTCCATCGAGATGGGTTCCTTCTATCTGGACGTCATCAAGGATCGTCAGTACACCGCCAAGGCCGACAGCCTGGCCCGTCGCTCCTGCCAGACCGCCCTCTATCACATTGCCGAAGCCATGGTGCGCTGGATGGCGCCCATCATGAGCTTCACCGCCGACGAGATCTGGGCCCTGCTGCCGGGTGAGCGCGGTGAGTTCGTGTTCACCGAGGAGTGGTACGACGGCCTGTTCGGGCTTGAAGCGGGCGAAGTGCTGAACGACGAGTTCTGGGCCGAGATCCTCACCGTGCGCGGTGAAGTGAACAAGGCGCTGGAAGTGGCCCGTGGCGAGAAGCGCATCGGCGGTTCTCTGCAGGCCGAGCTGACCCTGTTCGCCAAGCCTGAGTTGGCCGCGCGTCTGAACGCATTGGCCGATGAGCTGCGCTTCGTGCTGCTCACCTCCAAGGCCAAGGTCGTCAGCGTCGATGTCGCACCGGCAGATGCCGTGGCGACCGAGCGCGATGACCTGTGGCTCTGCGTGGCCCAGTCTGCCGCCGCCAAGTGCGACCGCTGCTGGCACCATGTGGAAGACGTGGGCACCATTGCGGGTCATGAAGAGATCTGTGGCCGCTGCGTCACCAACGTCGAGGGTGACGGCGAAACGCGTCAATTTGCCTGATGAACATGACTCAACATAAAAGCGGCCTGCGTTGGCTGTGGCTGGCGGTGCTGGCCTTCGTACTGGACCAGGCGAGCAAGCTCGCCGTGGTCAAGCTGCTGCCGTTTGGCTACCCGGGGGTGGAGATCACCCCCTTCTTCAACCTGGTCCATGTCTACAACAAGGGAGCGGCTTTCAGCTTCCTGGCAGATCAGGGAGGCTGGCAGCGCTGGTTCTTTGCGGTGCTGGCGTTCGCCATCTGCGGCCTGCTGATCCACTGGCTGCGCAAGCAGTCGGTCACCCAGCGCTGGAGCGGTATCGCCTACAGCCTGATCATCGGCGGGGCGCTCGGCAACGTGTTTGACCGGCTGGTGCTGGGCCATGTGGTCGACTTCCTCGACTTTTACTGGCAGCGCGCCCACTGGCCGGCGTTCAATCTGGCTGACAGCTTCATCTTCATCGGTGCCGCCATGATCGTGCTGGACGGCTTCCGTGGTGAGAAAAAACAGGACGCGACCTTATGAGCCAGCTGATTGCTGCGGACAGCAGCGTGCTGTTCCATTTCTCTATCAAACTGGAAGATGGCTCGGTGGCGGACAGCACGGCGCTGCACGGCAAGCCTGCCCGTCTGCGGATGGGAGACGGCAGCCTGACGCCGAGCTTCGAGCAATGCCTGCTGGGGCTGCGCGAAGGGGAGAGCAAGAGCTTTACCCTGGCGCCGGAAGAGGCGTTCGGCCTTTCCAATCCCGACAACATCTACCATCTCGATCGCGCCAAGTTCGGTAACGAAGTTGAGCCCAAGGTGGGTACCATCATCCTGTTCGATCAGCCCAACGGCAGCGAACTGCCCGGGATCATCCGGGCGGTGGAAGGGATGTCGGTCACGGTCGATTTCAACCACCCCCTGGCCGGTCACACCGTCACCTTCGAGGTGGAGATCCTGGGGGTTGATGACGAGGAGAAGGTGCACTGATGGATATTCTGCTGGCTAACCCCCGTGGCTTCTGTGCCGGTGTCGACCGGGCCATCAGCATCGTCGAGAGCGCGCTGGAGAAGTTCGGTGCCCCCATCTATGTCCGTCACGAGGTGGTGCACAACCGCTACGTGGTGAACAAGCTCAAGGAGGCGGGTGCCGTTTTCGTCGAAGAGCTGGACGAGGTGCCGGATGACAGCATCGTCATCTTCTCTGCTCACGGTGTCGCCAAGGTCGTGCGCGAGATGGCCAAATCCCGCGCCCTCAAGGTGTTCGATGCCACCTGTCCGCTGGTGACCAAGGTGCACATGGAGGTCCATCGTGCCAGCCGCAAGGGTTCCGAAGCCGTGCTCATCGGCCATGCCGGCCACCCCGAGGTGATCGGCACCATGGGACAGTACGAGAACAGTGAGGGGGGCATGTATCTGGTGGAGACACAGGAAGACGTGGCCAGGCTCAAGGTGAAGAACCCGGACGATCTCTGTTTCGTCACCCAGACCACCCTGAGCGTGGACGAGACCTCGGATGTCATCGATGCGTTGCGTGCGCACTTCCCCAAGATCCAGGGGCCGCGCAAGGATGACATCTGCTATGCCACCCAGAACCGCCAGGATGCGGTGCGGGAGATGGCCGGGCTGGTGGACGCCATGCTGGTGGTGGGGTCGCGCAACTCTTCCAACTCCAACCGTCTGCGGGAGCTGGCCGAGAAGGTGGGCGCCAAGGCCTACCTCATCGACGATGCCTCCATGATTGAGCCGCAATGGCTGGACGGGGTTGCCCGTATCGGGGTCACGGCGGGTGCGTCAGCCCCCGATGTGCTGGTTCAGAATGTCATTGCTCGTCTGCGCGAGCTGGGAGGCAAGATAGTGACCGAGCATCCTGGCCGAGAAGAGAATGTGGTGTTTGAAGTGCCGCCCGAGCTTAGAATTATTTGAATGTGGCCAGGATGGCCTGAGAATAAAGAGTTATGTTCCTGATGCCGGATTTGTCGTTGCGACCTATCCGGCATTAGACTATATGAACCGCCAGTCACCAAGGATGGGTTATGATTGGGTTCTATCGAGGCTTTTCTCTCATTGAATTGATGATTGTCGTCGCAATCGTGGCGATTCTTGGCACTATTGCCTATCCCTCCTATCAGCGTTACCTGCTGTCCAGCCACCGAATTGATGCCAAAAAAATGCTGTTGGACGCCGCCAACAGACAAGAAACCTATTTTATGGACTTCAATCGGTATACCTCATCCGCAGCCGACTTGAATATCTCGGAGAACTCCGAATCCGGCTTCTATCACCTGGTCATCTCGGCCGGGGTCAATACATACATCCTGTTTGCCACGGCCTCTGGTGCGCAGGGGTCAGACAGCGACTGCATCATTTTCTCCATCGACCAGGATGGCACCCGGAGTGCCACCCGGCTCGGGGATACCGTCAACAATGCTTGCTGGGACTAGGCGATGAAACCACTGCGTCATCGACACATAAGGGGATTCAGCCTGCTGGAGGTGCTGATTGCGGCCGTGGTGCTCTCCTTCGGCTTGCTGGGATTGGTTGCCATGCAGGTCACCGCCAAGTTTTCCAGCTACGAAGCGCGTCAGCGCACCATCGCCAACTGGCTAGCCAATGATCTGGTGGAACGCGCCAGGATCAACAAAGACAGCTGGGCTGGTCAGGGAACGAGAGTGGTATCCGGCAACGCGATCCTGGATATGCCGAGCTGTGCCAACAACAATGGCACCATGTCGGATTGCAGCAGGGCAGAGCGGCAGGCACTGGACCTCTTCTACTGGCAGCAGTCCCTGCTGGGAACCGCAGTATCCGGTGCCGCGTCACCTCTGCAATCTCCGGTCGGCTGCGTGATTCGTGGCGCCAACAACAGTTTGACCATAGGGATCTTCTGGCAGGGGCGAGAGTCTTTGTCCGATGGTGCCGTTGCAGTGGCCGCGGTGCGCAACAGTTGTGGGTTGGGTAATGCGGCAGACAGACAGAGGCGTCAGTTCGTACTGACGACCACACTATGAATGCCCGTGGCTTCACCCTGATTGAATGGCTGATTGCCATGTTGATCGGCGTATTTCTGGTCGGTGGCGGCTTGAGCATCTTCGTGGCTTCCCGTGCCACAACGGAGGATGCTTTCGATCAGAGCGAGTTGCAGGAGAACGGGCGTATTGCGATGCGTCTGGTGACACAGGACCTGAAGTGGGCGGGCTTCTGGGGGGACTACACCGGTTCCCCCATGGCAACGGGGCAAGGCGTGACTCTCAGCAGCGGGTCTGCGGTGCTTTCGGCGAACGATTGTCTGGACAATTTGGGGCGTGGCAGCTTGCCGCCCAGCGTGGGAACAAATCGGGGGGTCTGGGTCGCGCGGGTGGACAACAACAGGGCGATTAACGGGGGGGCTTTTGCCTGTATTCCCGTGACGTCACGTGTTGCCAATACGGATGTCATCAGCATCAAGCGATTGATTGGGCAGCCCCTGGCCGATGCCGCAGCTACTGGCAATCGCTTCTATCTTGCTACTACGACGCAAGCGGCGCTGATGTTCAAAGGGGGAGAAACAGTGCCCACGATGACAGATATGCCGGCTCGTCAGCTCTGGGAATACCAGCACTTTATCTATTATCTCGCTCCCAATGCCTCAGGCAACCCGGAGCTGAGAAAGCGTTACCTGACTGCCAATGGGGGCTCGGTTCTGATCGGAGGCCCCATGGCGGAAGGGATTGAGCGCATGACGGTGCTGTTTGGTGTTGACGACACTCCTGTTGCCGATGGGGTCATTGATCGCTATGTCGCGTCTACAAACGTGACCGAGCAGGAATGGAGCGAAGGGCGTGTCGTTGCTGCCCGTGTCTTTATTCTGGTGCGGTCGTCGCAAGCATCCAGCAGCTATGTGAACAACAACATCTATCAGGTAGGCAGTACCAGCGTATCAGGCAATGGGGATGGATTTCGTCGTTTGCTGCTGGAGAGCAGCGTGTCGCTGCGCAACCCGGTGGTTATGACTGGAGGTGGTTCATGAGGTCTCAGCATGGCGTTGCCCTGATCGTCGCTCTGATCATCCTGGTACCTCTGACGCTGATCGCCGTGGTGGTGATGCAGTCCTCCGGGCAGGATCTCAAGATGGCAGGCTCTGCGGCCAATTTCAGGCAGGCAGAACACAGACTGGAAGGCATCATCGAAGCGGCGGTACAGAGCAATAACATATCGACGGTGATTGCAGGCATGGGGTCTGCTCTGGGGGCTAGTGCTGCCATCAGTGTCAATAGCAGCAATAATTCAGCCAGTGTGGCCCTCACCAATCGCACGGAAACTGTCTGCAAACGCAAGGTGGATGCCAGCAGCAATGTGATTCCTGTATGCAAATATGTCGAGCTACAGGCCGGTGTCAATTATGGAAAATATTCTCGCCCGCTGACCTGGACTGCGGGTGTGGAACAGCCACTGCTCACAAAATAGGAGCGAAGGATATGTGGTTACAACGATTCGGTTCAATTTTATGCTGGTGCAGTCTTGTTTTTGGCATGACGTCAACACGAGCCGATGACACCGAGCTTTTTATATACGACTTTAATAAGGCTGGTGATTTCAGACCTAAAGTGCTGTTGATATTTGATAACTCCGGCAGTATGGCTGACACCATGGAACAGATAAAGGAAGCTTATAATCCAGCGACTGTCTATCCAGCCTTGAGCAATGATCCCGACACAAGCAATACTAAACGATATATCTATTTTTCAACCGATGGGAGCATTCCCGCTATTAATAGCAACAAGCGTTTCTCCGACAAACTGAACGCTTGTGCCACCTCCAAGGGACCTCTTGCAAGTATCGGTTATTTTCAGTCGCAAGTCTGGACTTATGAAGTGACAAGTGGCAACCCTCCCGGGAGAGGGAGGGGAAGCTGGTATTCAATTAGTGGTTATCAGGAAAACAACATCGACTTGGTCGATTGCAAGCAGGATGTGACCGCAAATAACCCTGCCAACCCATACACAGGTACTTGGAGTGTTGGCACCGGGTATCCGGTCAATAAAACCAGCAATAATCAAGGCTCATGGTTTTATACAGCGGCAACAAGAGACTCTGTTAATGCCAGCAATACGGCCGTGGTGCTTTATTCTGCCAACTATATCAGGTGGTATTACGGGCCTACGGGTTATTCTATAGAATCCCGGCTGCGTATTGCCAAAGATGCAGTCAAAGGATTGATATCATCTGCCCCCGGGGTTGATTTTGGTCTGGCTATTTTCAACAGGAATGACAGTAGCAGTACCAATGGCGGCAGAGTTGTCCGGGATATTCTGGGTAGCGAGATCACGTTGTCGAATGGCAAGACCGGAGAACAAGACCTGCTCGACAGGGTCGAAGGACTGACTGCCAGTACCAACACACCATTATGCGAGACGTTGAGTGAGGCGTATCGCTTCTTCGGGGGACGAAGCGTTGTTTATGGCTTGCAAGGAGGCACGAGAGATACGACCGCCGAAAGCCCAACAGGTACCTATCAAGCCCCCTATGACAACTGCTCAAACAACGGTTACGTCATATACATCACCGATGGAGAGCCGACTCAGGATGGGGATGCCAATACCTTTGTCCAGGGATTGATAAATACATTGTCCAGCGATGAAAAAGCGGCTTATGGCACTACCGTTACTTATGGGTCAGGGAACAGGTCCAGCAGCTATCTGGCCGCATTGGCGGGTTATATGAAACACAAGGATGTGAATGCCGTTTCCCCTGGTACCCAGACAGTCACGACCTTTACCGTCGGGTTTGGTGACGAGGCGATAAGCGGGGCCGGTAATTTGCTTGCTGAAACTGCCCGTCGTGGTGGCGGCGTTTATTATCCGGCAACCAACGCCTCTGCCTTGAGTGATGCGTTGAAGGCATCGCTGCTAGCGATCCTGCGGATCAATACCTCGCTGGTGTCCCCCGCCATTGCCAGCAACAACTTTGACCGGACACGCAGTCTCAACAACATCTATTACGCCATGTTTGAGCCGGATGATGGTCCCAGATGGCGGGGCAATCTGAAAAAACTGATCTTTTCTCCTGACGGTTATGTGGCTGACAGCCGGGGACTGCCTGCTATCAAGTTTGATGGCACCATCATCGACAGTGCCCAGACTTTCTGGTCATCCGGCCGTGACGGGAACGTTGTGGCCGAAGGTGGGGCGCAAGAGATGTTGGCGGGGAAAAGCAACCGCAGCCTCTATGTCATCAACAATGCCCAGAACCGTCTCGATCAGCTGACCAAGGCAAATCTGGTAACGCAGGCTGGCAGTGAAGCCGCGCTCATGACCTTCATGCAGGCAGTTACGACGACTGAACTCGATTCCCTGATCAACTGGACCAAGGGGTTGGATGTCGACGATGAGGACTTTGATACATCAACCCTGATCCGCGCCCATATCATGGGTGACCCCCTGCACTCCCGTCCCCTGGTGCTGAACTATGGCCCGCAATCCGGTAACCCGACGGATGCACCGGACTTGCGTATTCTGTTTGGGACCAATGCCGGTTTCCTGCATATGTTCAAGGACATGGGGAGCACCATAGACGAAAGCTGGGCGGCGATACCTTATGAGTTCATGGCCAATCAGAAGGCGCTGCGTCTCAATGCGGAATCAGCCGAACATATCTACGGTGTTGACTCTTCTCCGGTGGCCCTTATCAAAGATGCCAATCGCAACGGGGTGCTGAAATCCTCGGAGAGCGATTTTGTCTGGGTATTCACCGGCTTGAGGAGCGGCGGCAAAGCCTATTATGCATTCAACGTTTCCAGCCCGGATACGCCGACACTGAAATGGCGTCTGAACAGTCTGACGACTGGTTTTGGTGAGCTGGGGCTGACCTGGTCGGTGCCGGAAGTCGCGTTTGTGCCGGGAGTCAGTGATCCCGTGCTTTTTTTTGCTGGCGGTTATGACGTGAACAAGAGCGTGCTGGGATTGGGAACCAGTGACAGCATGGGCAGAGGTATCTACATCGTCAATGCCGATACAGGGGCGCTGATATTCAGTGCGACCCCAGCAGCGACTTCAACCAGCAACCTCAGGGTCACGGAGATGACCGACAGCATGCCCGGATCGGTAGCTACGCTTGACAGCGATGGTGATGGCAAAGTCGATCGCATCTATGTGGGTGATACGGGGGGCAATATCTGGCGCATGGATCTCCCTGGCACCAACAAATCTGACTGGCGCGTCTTCAAATTTGCCAGCCTGGGGTCGGATGTCACTCAAGCCGATGATCGCCGTTTCTTCACCCAGCCTATCGTGGTGCGTACCATCAACAAGCAGGTCACTCGCACCGTTGTGGGAGGGAATGTGGTCTATTCCTATCAGGATCGTCCCTTTGATGCAGTGCTGATTGGGAGTGGAGACCGCAATCGCCCCTCATCGGAAGCGACTGTCCGCAATGGCTATTTCATGTTGCGTGATTACGATGTCGTGCCGCGTGCCGCCAATGCGCTGGCGAGAAGCCCCATTTTGATTACTGACCTTTATGATGTGACCTCTGATCCTTTGTCTGCCCAGACAAACACGGATGGAATATTGGCGACCAAGGCGGGAATTACCACTGCCAAAGGGTGGGTCAATTGGTTGAACGAACCGGGTGAGAAATCCATGGGGGCCGGGGTCGTACTTCAGGGCAAGCTTTACTTCACCTCGTTCCTGCCGCAAGTGCAGTCGTTCCAGCAATGCACCATTCAATCCATCGGGGCTGCACGGCAATACATGGTAGACATGCATTATGGCAGTTCCTTCCGTTATGTGGTTGATCTTGAAGGCAACCAGACACCTGAGCGTTATGTCGAAGTACAGAACAAGGTTGCCGACGATTTGGTGGTGCATGCAGGAGACGATGCCAAGATCCGCATTATTGGAGGTGGTGTCGGGGAAGAGGTCATCCTGAAAGATGAAGGGGATGGCGAGCCAGAGCGTTGTACCGGAGCGGGAGAGTGCAACCAGGGGGCAGAGGAGGCTGAGATGGATATGTCGCCCAAGAAAATTTACCTCTACGAAGGAGAGGCGCAATGAAAACACGCAGCGGGGTGTTGGGTTTGTGTCTCTTGTTATCCGGGTCCGTCTTGGCAGATGACATAAAATGTTATGTCGAGCTGGTTAACGGCCAGAAGGTTGTTCTGCACGGTACTGTGGCAGACAACACGCCAAAGGCGGTGCAGGATAAATTCAAACAAAGAGGATACGAGGTGGATGGTGCGGTACAGCCTGTGAAGAAAATCCTGGAATGCCGCACTGCGGAGGAAAATTTCCAGTCAAAAGAGGGTCAGCAACAGGATGCCCGTCAACTGCGATAGCGAAGGACTTCATTCAGAGGCAGATATTTGCCTGGGTAGATTGGGTGGTGCGGCCGGAGGGAGAGATGACCAGATTTATCTGGGCATTTCCTGAACGACACAGCGTGATGGTGGCATTGGTACCCAGGCTGGTGCCATCAGGGCTGAAGGTAGTGGAAGTTCGATTGTTTGCAGCAGTCAGCGAGTCAGATAGCTGAGGGCTTCTTGCCAGGATCTGCTCACCGTTATTGAAAATGTCATTGCCATTACCGTCGACGAACACGAGGAATTGGGTCGGATTGGCGGTGACACAATTGTCACTGGCATTGGCAAGGCACACAGTGACAGATTGCTGGTTGTCGATGGCTTGGCTACGAGCAAAACGCAGATATTTCAAGAGTGTGCGAGATTCAAATTTCAAGGCATTCTCATTGAGCAGGCTCGACATGGCCGGTGCACCAATGCCAAGCAAGATGACCCCCAGACTGACGGCAATCATCAGTTCCAGCAGGGTGAATCCTTTCTCGTCCTTGATCATGGCAATATCTCCCTCGATTAGTTACATCTTATCTCCAGACAGCCAGAACACCAGCGCAAAGCCCAAGTGTTGAGCTGGCACAGCCAGCGCCTTTTCTTTATCATTCCCCATCATTTTCGAATTCAAGATGCATCGCCATGGCAAAAGCCCTCTCTCTGATGCTTGCCCAGTTAAATCTGACGGTAGGCGCCATCGAAGATAACTGTGACAAGGTACTGGCGGCAGCAGCCCATGCCGATCAGCAAGGGGCCGATCTGCTGGTTTGCTCCGAGCTGGCCCTGACAGGATACCCGCCTGAGGATCTGCTGCTGCGCGCCGACCTGATGGTCCGGGTCGAGGCCGCGCTGTCCCGCATCGCGGCATGGCAGGGCCAATGTGCCATTCTGGTGGGCCATCCCTGGCGCGAAGAGGGGGCGCTTTACAATACGGCGTCTCTCTATGAGCGCGGGCAACTGCGGGCACGTTATTTCAAACAGGACTTGCCCAACTACGGGGTGTTCGACGAGAAGCGCTACTTCACTGCGGCGACCGATACCTGTGTGGTGCCGTTCCGTGGCCATCAGCTGGGTTTGCTCATCTGCGAAGATCTCTGGCAGCCGGGTCCGGCGCTGGCCGCCAAGGCGGCGGGGGCCGAGCTGCTGCTCACCATCAATGCCTCTCCTTATGATCAGGAAAAACCCTGGATCCGCCGCGAGCTGATGGCGGAACGCTGCGATCAGACCGGCCTGCCGCTCATCTACCTCAACCAGGTATGCGGCCAGGACGAGCTGATCTTCGACGGCTGCTCCAAGGTGTTCAACAGCCAGGGCGAGCTGACCCACAAGCTTGCTCCATTTGCCGAAGAGCTGGCGCTGGTGCGCTTTGCCGATGGTCAGCCGGTAAAGGAGCGGGAACCCTCGGCGCCGCTGGAGCCGTTGGCCGAGACCTATCAGGCCCTGGTGCTGGCGGTGCGCGACTATGTCACCAAGAACGGTTTTCAGGGCGCCGTGCTGGGCCTCTCCGGTGGTATCGACTCGGCGCTGACCCTGGCCATTGCGGCCGATGCCATCGGGGCGGAAAAGGTGCAGGCGGTGATGATGCCGTTCCGCTACACCGCCCAGATGAGCGTGGAGGATGCCAAGGAGCAGGCCGAGCGGATGGGGGTGGAGTTCAACATCATCTCCATCGAACCCATGTTCGAAGGCTTCATGACCCAGCTGGCACCTCTGTTTGAAGGCTCCGCCCGCGACACCACCGAAGAGAACCTGCAGGCCCGCTGCCGCGGCGTGCTCTTGATGGCGCTGTCCAACAAGCGCCGCCGTATCGTGCTGACCACTGGCAACAAGAGCGAGATGGCCGTGGGATACGCCACGCTGTATGGCGACATGGCGGGTGGCTTTGATGTGCTCAAGGACGTCCCCAAGACCCTGGTCTTCAAGCTGTGCGAATATCGCAACAGCGTGGAGTACGTGATCCCGCAGCGGGTCATCGATCGTCCCCCGTCGGCCGAGCTGGCACCGGATCAGGTGGACCAGGATAGCCTGCCCCCCTATGACATCTTGGATGCCATCCTCAAGCGCTACGTGGAAGAGGATGCGTCTGTCGCCGACATGGTGGCGGAAGGTTTCGAAGAGGCGGTGGTACGCAAGGTGATCCGCTTGGTGGATCTCAACGAATACAAGCGCCGTCAGGCCGCCGTCGGCCCCCGCATCACGGCTCGCAACTTTGGTAAGGACCGCCGCTATCCCATCACATCCGGGTTCGGCAAACAGAACTGGTAAGGAGTCACCATGAAGAAGATTGAAGCCATCATCAAACCGTTCAAGCTGGACGATGTGCGCGAGGCCCTGGCCGAGATCGGCATCAACGGCATGACAGTGTCCGAGGTCAAGGGGTTCGGCCGCCAGAAGGGGCATACCGAGCTCTATCGCGGTGCCGAGTACATGGTCGACTTCCTGCCCAAGGTCAAGGTGGAGCTGGTGGTGCAGGACGAGGATCTCGATGCCTGCCTGGAAGCCATCCAGAACACAGCGCGTACCGGCAAGATCGGTGATGGCAAGATCTTCGTCTGCGAGGTGGAGCGCGTCATTCGTATTCGTACTGGTGAAGAGAACGAAGACGCGATCTGATGTGGTGGATGTGCCCTGTGATGAACAGCAAGAGTCTGTCGCTCTGATGTCGTTTTACCGTATCGGGGTCGTGGCGGCGTGCCTGATGGCGCTCACCGCGTGCAGTACCCGGCCGCCGGCCCAGCCGGAAAACCTGTGCCAGATCTTTCGGGAGAAACCCGAGTGGCACGAGGCGGCGCTCAAGATGAACGAGAAGTGGGGGACACCTGTCCAGGTAGTGATGGCCATGATGTACCAAGAATCTTCCTTCGTGCATGATGCCCAGCCGCCGATGCAGTATTTCCTCTTCATCCCCACCGGGCGGGCCAGTTCAGCCTACGGCTATGCCCAGGTGAAAGACGAAACCTGGGCCGACTATCAGCGGGAAACCGGCAACGGCTGGAGCGATCGCGACGACTTTGCCGACGCCATCGATTTCATGGGCTGGTACACTCACAAGGCACAGCGGCTCAACGGCACGTCCAAGTGGGATGCCTATGGCCAGTATCTCAATTATCACGAAGGCTGGGGGGGCTACCGACGTGGCAGCTACCGCAGCAAGGGATGGCTGATGAAGGTCTCCCGCAAGGTGGAGGCCCGTGCCCAGCGCTACGGTGCCCAGTATCGACAATGCAAGGATCAGCTCTCCAGCGGGGGCTGGTTCTGGTAACCAAATCAGGAGTCAGAAATGCCGTTATTGGACAGTTTTACCGTCGACCATACCCGCATGGCCGCCCCGGCAGTGCGGGTGGCTAAGACCATGCAGACCCCGAACAAGGACACCATCACCGTGTTTGACCTGCGTTTCTGCGTGCCGAACGAGGAGATCCTCTCCGAGCGCGGCATCCATACTCTGGAGCATCTGTTTGCCGGCTTCATGCGTGACCATCTCAATGGGAATGGGGTGGAGATCATCGACATCTCTCCCATGGGTTGCCGCACCGGCTTCTACATGAGCCTGATCGGTGCGCCGGATGAAGCCCGTGTTGGCGCTGCCTGGCAGGCCGCCATGAGCGACGTGCTGACCGTGCAGGATCAGGGCAAGATCCCCGAGCTGAACGAATACCAGTGCGGTACTTACAGCATGCATTCGCTGGAAGAGGCCCATGCCATCGCCCGCCATGTGCTGGAGCGCGGTATCGGTGTCAACCACAATGACGAGCTTGCCCTGCCGGAAGAGAAGCTGAAAAGCCTCTTGATCCCGAGAAGGGAAGCATGAAAAAGGCCGGTCAATGACCGCAATGCTGTTCACTTAAGCGGAGCCGCATTGCGATTTACCGGAAAACGGGTCTTTGATATCTTCACCGCCCTG
>NZ_JAPCJD010000055.1:0-29757 GCF_027707845.1 Aeromonas sp. QDB14
CAGGGCGGTGAAGATATCAAAGACCCGTTTTCCGGTAAATCGCAATGCGGCTCCGCTTAAGTGAACAGCATTGCGCTTTGATCGCGGGCTTTTTGATGACTAGCAGAACCCAGCCTGGCCCGGATCTGGAACCGGGGATAAGGGGGGCAGCGCTGGTCTGCTCGGCTTAGCGGGCGCGCACCACCAGCCCCTTGAGGTAGAAGCCTTCCGGATAGGCGGTACCGATGGGGTGATCGGATGCCTGGGACAGGAGCTCTAGGATCTGGGCGTCGCGGCCGGCATCGAGGGCCGCATCGGCGACGATTTTCTGGAACAGGCTCTGCTCCATCAGGCCGGAGCAGGAGTAGGTCAGCAGCACGCCACCCGGTGCCAGCAGCTGGAACGCCAGCATGTTGATGTCCTTGTAGCCGCGGCAGGCACCCAGCAGCTGGGCCTTGCTCTCGGCAAACTTGGGGGGATCCAGCACGATGACGTCGAACTTCTCGCCCTTCTCGCGATATTCGCGCAAGAGCTTGAAGACGTCGTGACGCACGAACTGGGTGTTGCTGGTATCGAGACCGTTCAGTTCGGCGTTCTGGCGGGCGATGTCCAGCGCATTCTGGGAGAGATCGACGTTGACTACCTCCTTGGCACCGCCCTGGAGGGCATAGACCCCGAAACCGCCGGTGTAGCAGAAGCAGTTGAGCACCCGCTTGCCTTCAGTGTACTTGGCGGCAGCCTGGCGGTTGTCCCGCTGATCCAGATAGAAACCCGTCTTGTGACCGTTACGAATATCGACCAGGATCTTGACGCCGCCATTCTCCTCGATCACCACGGGGTCGGTCGGGGTCTCGCCATGGATGACGCCGGTGCGCTCCTTCAGCCCTTCCTTCTTGCGCACGGCCACGTCGGAGCGCTCATAGATGCTGCACTCGGGGTAGAGGGTACGCAGCGCTTGCGTGATCAGCTCACGCTGGAACTCGGCACCGGCAGAGAGAATTTGGCACACCAGGAAGTCGGCGTAGCGGTCGATGGTCAGACCCGGCAGACCGTCGGATTCGGCGGCGCAGAGGCGATAGCCGGTGAGGCCCTGACGCTTGATGAGCCCGTCACGGGACTCCTGTGCATATTTGAGGCGACGGATGAAGAAGTCGAGATCGACGTTCTCATCCTTGTCGAAGGACCAGACCCGGGCACGGATCTGGGAGCTGCCGGACCAGGCGCCACGGGCGAGCCATTTGCCGTCATGGGTGAAGATCTCGACGGTATCGCCGTCAACGGGGTTGCCCTGCACCCGCTCAATACCCTTGGAGAAGATCCAGGGGTGGCGACGCAGCAGGGATTTTTCGCGGCCTTTGACGAGATAGATGGAAGCGCTCATGGGTAGTTGCCGATGGTAGAAAAGAAGGGGGCATATAGTAGGGGCTGTGAGGGTAGGCACGCAAGCCGCGTCTACCGGGATCCGTGCATCCACACGCGGTCAGGGTCGAACGGGCTGTTTCGCGCGTCTCCAGCGCCTGGCCCAGACATGGCAGGCCATCTGGACGATGGCCTGCCGGAGTGGTCAGATCCGCAGGCCGGTGAGCGCCTGACCGAGTTCGCTGGCGGTTCCCTTGAGGCCGGTGGTGCCGGCGACCGCCGCGCTGGCGGACTCCTCCACCCGGCTTGCCTCGTGGCGCACCTTGTCGAGGTTGCGGGTGATCTCCTCGGCCACCGAACTCTGCTCTTCGCTGGAGGTGGCGATCTGGGTGCTCATCTCCAGGACCGCATCGCTGTGGTTGCTGAGCCGCTCGATGTCCATGCCCACTTCGGTGATGAGCTGCTGGCTGTCGGCCGCGCGCCCTACCGTCTTCTCCATGATGTCGTTCAGCGCCCCGGTACCGGCCTGGAGCTCCTCGATCATCTGCTGGATCTCCACGGTCGCCTGCTGGGTGCGGCTGGCGAGGGTGCGCACCTCGTCGGCCACCACCGCAAAGCCGCGTCCCTGTTCACCGGCGCGGGCCGCCTCGATGGCGGCGTTGAGGGCCAGCAGGTTGGTTTGCTGGGAGATGGCGTTGATGACGTTGACCACTTCGTTGATGCGATTGGCGTTGTGAGTCAGCCGCTCGACCGCGCCCGAGGCATTGCCAATCTCGTCTGCCAGGGTGCGGATGGCGGTGATGGTGCGTGCCACCCGCTGTGCCCCGTGAGTCGCCTCGTCGCTGGACTGGCGGGTTTGCAGCAGGGTGTCATTGGCGTTGCGGGCCACTTCCCGGATGGCGGCGGACATCTGCTCCATGGCGGCGGCCAGGGAGTCCATGTGCTGGCGCTGGGCGCGGGCAAGCTGCTCGCCGTCGCTGGCATGCTCGCGAAATTCGTCTGCGGCCAGGGTAAGGGCATCGGCGGACTCTTCCACCAGTTGCACTATCTTGTGCTGGCGGTCGGTGAAGGTGTCGATGCTGCCCGCCAGAATGGAGAACTCGTCCCGTACCGGGAAGAAGTTGAGCCGGAAGGTGAGATCGCCGTTCGCCACCGTCTGCAATGCCTTGTTGGTGGAGTAGAGCGCCCCCGAGACAAAGGTCATCAGATAGTGGGTGATGAGGGCCAGCAGGGCGGCCAGCACCGCGATGATGGTCAGGGTAGTGCCCTGGCCATCCCAGAGGGCGTAGTGACTCGTATCCAGGGTGCCGGAGACGACGCCCGCCTGACCTGCGCTGGCGCCATAGCGATAGATGTCTCCCTGCTGGCTAAGGCCGGTGGCGGCGCCAGGCGTCAGCACGAGATCCGCGGGCAGGGTAAGGGTCGGCTGCTGGCTCACCAGCTGGGCCGTGGTCTCGACCCGCCCTTTTAGCTGATCCACTCTGAGCTGCATCGCCTGATCATGGCCGTCGGCCAGCAGATACCAGGTGAGGAAGGCGATGAACACCAGGGGGCACCAGAAGGTGATAAGAAATTTCTCGCTGATCGTGAGGTGAATGAGATAACGGTCAACCCACCGAAACTTTACTTCTTTCATAATGGTATTGCGTCCTGCAAGGGGAAGAGAGTGTCGCGCTCATTATCGCCCCGGGGAAAAATTACTTAAGGGAAAGGTGTGATAAATGGGAGAGCAATCGTTTGTCGTGCGGGTGTGGGGTCAGGTTCAGGGGGTGGGGTTTCGCTACTTCACCCGGGAGCGGGCGCTGCAACTGGGGCTTCGGGGGCATGCCTACAACCTGGAAGATGGCTCGGTGGAGATCCTGATTGCCGGTCCCGAACAGAAGGTACAGATGATGCTGGGCTGGCTTGAGCACGGGCCCCGAACCGCCACCGTCACCCGAATGGAGTGCACCCAGGCGTTGCCACCCACCGGAACCGGTTTTCATACCAACTAGCCGGGAGGGTTCATGGGGGAGAGCGGGATTGCGCAGGCCAACCGGCTCGTTGGGCAATATCGGGGGGCGACCCTGGCACTGCGCCAGCACAAGGGGATGGAAGAGGTGCATGCCTACCGGATAGCGGCCCGCCGCCTGCTGGCGCTGCTCGCCCTGTGGCGACCCCTCATTCATGAGCCCGAGCTGGAGCGGCGATTGACCCGTGCCGTCGGCACGCTCTCCGCCCTGCGCGATGCCCAGGTCTATGCGCAACATCATGGTGGCTCGCTTCGGCAGAACCGCTTGCCACGGGTCCCCCTGTTGACCGGCCCGCTGGCCCGTTGGCTGGCCCGACTGGAAGAGATACCCGTCGGTGTCGATCTCTTGCCGCTGTTTCAGCTGCATCTGGCGCTGTCACTGTCGGATGCACTGGCGAAGACCACCTCCCTTCCTGTGGGCATCAGGGCGAAACTTCGGTGCTGGCACCGGCTGCGTC
This sequence comes from Aeromonas sp. QDB14, assembly GCF_027707845.1. NCBI lineage: Bacteria > Pseudomonadati > Pseudomonadota > Gammaproteobacteria > Aeromonadales > Aeromonadaceae > Aeromonas > Aeromonas sp. QDB14. The sequence goes on from NZ_JAPCJD010000055.1 coordinate 3,808, forward strand.
TGGTGCTGAAACAGGCGCGCTACGGGATGGAGCTGCTGACGGCACAGGGGGGAGGGGATCCGGCCTGGTTGTCCATGCTGGTGAGCTGGCAGGAGCGGCTTGGGCAATTGCAGGACAGGCGCCAATGGCTCAGACGCCTTGGGGGCGAAACGGGGCGGGGCCAGCAACGGCGAGCCCTGAAAACAGAGATACGCTGCCAACTACTGCAACTGGATTGCCATCAGGCGGAGCTGGTCGGCCTTCGCATGGCATTGCTGCAGAGCGGGCAGTAAGCACCCCACAAGATAAAAAAAGAGAGGCCATTGGCCTCTCTTTTCATTGGGACTGTCCGGGAAGGGGCGTATTACTTCACGCGCATGCCCGGCTGGGCACCTTCCTGGGGCTCGAGGATCCAGAGATCCTTGCCACCCGGACCTGCCGCCAGCACCATGCCTTCGGACATACCAAAGCGCATCTTGCGCGGGGCCAGGTTGGCCACCATCACGGTCAGCTTGCCTTCCAGATCTTCCGGGTTGTAGGCGGACTTGATACCGGCAAAGACCTGACGGGTTTCGCCGCCGATATCCAGTTGCAACTTCAGCAGCTTCTCGGCTTCCGGCACCGCTTCGGCTTTCTTGATCAGCGCCACCCGCAGGTCAATCTTGGCAAAGTCGTCGTAGGTGATGGTCTCGCTGATGGGATCGTCCACCAGGGGGCCTGCCGGCTTCTTGCTCTGCTCCTTGGCGAGATCTTCCTTGGACGCTTCCACCATGGCATCCACCTTGGCGGACTCGATGCGGGAGAAGAGCGCCTTGAAGGGAGCGACGCCGTGGTCGACCAGAGGGGCGGCGATGCCGTCCCAGGTCAGGGTTTCGCCAAGGAAGGCTTCGGCGCGCTCGGCCAGCTGCGGCATGACGGGCTTCAAGTAGGCCATCAGCACGCGGAACAGGTTGATGCCGACGGAGCAGACGGCTTGCAGTTCGGCATCCGCCCCTTCCTGCTTGGCGATGACCCAGGGAGCCTTGTCGTCCACATAGCGGTTGGCCTTGTCGGCCAGGGCCATGATCTCGCGGATGGCGCGGCTGAATTCGCGCGCTTCATAGGCTTCGGCGATGCTGGCGCTGGCGTTGGCAAACTCGGCGTAGAGTGCGGGCTCGGCGCAGGTGGCGGCCAGCTTGCCGTCAAAACGCTTGGCGATAAAGCCGGCGTTGCGAGAGGCCAGGTTGACCAGCTTGTTGACCACATCGGCGTTGACGCGGGAGACGAAGTCTTCGAGGTTCAAGTCCAGATCGTCGATGCGGCTGTTGAGCTTGGCGGCGTAGTAGTAACGCAGGCACTCCGGATCCAGGTGCTTGAGATAGGTGGACGCCTTGATGAAGGTGCCCTTGGACTTGGACATCTTGGCGCCGTTGACGGTCACATAACCGTGCACGTTGACCTTGGTCGGCTTGCGGAAGTTCGCGCCTTCCAGCATGGCCGGCCAGAACAGGCAGTGGAAGTAGGCGATGTCCTTGCCGATGAAGTGATAGAGCTCTGCGTCGGAGTCCGCTTTCCAGTAGCTGTCGAAGTCGATGTCGCCGCGCTTGTTGCACAGGTTCTTGAACGACGCCATGTAGCCGATGGGGGCGTCCAGCCAGACATAGAAGTACTTGCCGGGGGCACCGGGAATTTCGAAGCCGAAGTAGGGGGCGTCACGGGTGATGTCCCACTGTTGCAGGCCGCTTTCGAACCACTCTTGCATCTTGTTGGCCATCTCTTCCTGGATGGCGCCGGAGCCGCGTACCCAGTCAGAGAGCCAGGCTTCGAACTGGGGCAGGTCGAAGAAGAAGTGCTCGGAGTCCTTCATCACCGGGGTCGCACCGGAGACGGCGGATTTCGGATCAATCAGCTCGGTCGGGCTGTAGGTCGCGCCGCAAGCGTCGCAGTTGTCACCGTACTGATCGGGGGACTTGCACTTGGGACAGGTGCCCTTGACGAAGCGATCCGGCAGGAACATGGATTTTTCCGGATCGAACAGTTGAGAGATGGTGCGGATCTTGATTTTGCCGGACTCTTTGAGACGGCCATAGATCACGCCCGCCAGCTCGCGGTTCTCGTCGCTGTGGGTGGAGTGGTAGTTGTCGAAGCTGATGTTGAAACCGGCAAAATCCCCCTGGTGCTCCTGGGAGACGGCGGCAATCATCTCTTCCGGCGAGATCCCCATCTGCTGAGCCTTGAGCATGATGGGCGTACCGTGGGCATCGTCGGCACAGACGAAATGCACCTGATGGCCACGCATTCGCTGATAACGAACCCAGATATCGGCCTGGATGTGTTCCAGCATGTGGCCGAGATGGATGGAGCCGTTGGCATAGGGGAGGGCGCAGGTTACCAGCATTCTACGAGGATCAGTTGCCATAATACGTTCTTTATGTGCCTGTTGGGATGATACAGTGCCGTGCATGTTACCCGAATTGGGGGCGGCCTGCCTAGGGTTGTGGCCCCCGGTGCCCTGACTGGCGGCATCACGATGACGTCGGCAAGCCACTGATTTATGTGCGGTAACCGTTCACCTCAGCATAACGACAACATAATGGGGAGTTAATGGTGATTTATTCAGTAAAACAGATCCTGGCCGAATTTAAACCGGCAGGATGGGGCAAGGATCTGGTCGCGGCCGGTTTTGTGCGTGCCGTCGAGCGGCACGAACAGACCCTGGCCATCACGCTGGTGCTGCCCTTTGCCGGCCAGTCCCTGTTTGAACAGATCAAAGAGGAGTTCGATGCCCGGCTGCGCAGCGCAACCGGCGCGACCCGCATCGACTGGACGGGGGAGATAGACGTGGCCAGCATGCCCCGCGCGCAGCAACTGGCGGCGGTGCAGGGGATCCGCAATATCCTGGTGGTTGCCTCCGGCAAGGGAGGGGTGGGCAAGTCCACTACCGCGGTCAACCTGGCGCTGGCGCTGCAAAAAGAGGGGGCGCGGGTGGCCCTGCTGGATGCGGACATCTATGGCCCCTCCATCCCGACCATGACGGGGACCCTCAAGGAGCGCCCTGTCAGCTTTGATGGCAAGTTGATGGAGCCGGTGATGGCCTGCGGCATCAAGAGCAACAGCATCGGTTATCTGGTGGCCGAGCAGGATGCCACCATCTGGCGCGGTCCCATGGCGAGCAAGGCACTCGGGCAGATCCTGCACGAGACCCGCTGGGGCGAGGTGGACTACCTGGTGGTGGACATGCCCCCGGGCACCGGCGATATCCAGCTGACGCTGGCCCAGCAGGTGCCCACCACGGCGGCGGTGATCGTCACGACGCCCCAGGATGTGGCGCTGGCAGATGCCCGCAAGGGGATTGCCATGTTCAACAAGGTCAATGTGCCTGTGCTTGGCATTGTCGAGAACATGAGTTACCACGTCTGCAGTGCCTGCGGGCATCACGAGCCGTTGTTCGGTACCGGCGGTGGCCAGAAGATGGCGGAGCAGTATCACGTGGCGCTGCTTGGTCAGTTGCCGCTGCATATCGACATTCGCCAGCACATGGATGACGGCTGCCCCACCGTGTTCGGTGCGCCGGATGGCGAGCTGTCACAGACTTACCTGAAACTGGCTCGCCGGGTAGGGGCCGAGCTCTATTTCAGCGCAAAACCGATTGCGACCCCGCTCTACACGGTGGCGCTGGACGAATAATCGGCGTTCGGCCAAGGGGGACGGATTTGGGGTGGGCATGGCCACCCCTTTTTCATATAATGGATCGGTTTAAACAATCCCCAGTGCTCTTCTCTTTAGGTATTTTCAATGTCTGATACTCAACATTCCTGCGTGATCATCGGTATTGCTGGTGCATCCGCGTCCGGCAAGAGTCTTATCGCCCAAACCATCTATGAAGAGCTGGTGGCCGAGCTGGGAGCGGGTCAGATTGGTGTGATCACCGAGGATTGCTACTACCGTGATCAGACCCACCTGACCATGGAAGAGCGGGTCAAGACCAACTATGACCACCCCAATGCCCTGGATCACGATCTGCTGGTGCAGCATCTGACCCAGCTGACGCAAGGGGAGGCGGTCAACATCCCCCAGTATTCCTATACCGAGCACACGCGCATGACCGAGGTCACTACCTTTGCACCGCGCCGTGTCATCATCCTCGAAGGGATACTGCTGTTGACTGACAGCCGCCTGCGCGAACTGATGGACGCCTCCATCTTCATGGATACCCCGCTCGACATCTGTTTGCTGCGCCGTCTGGTGCGCGATGTGCAGGAGCGCGGTCGTACCATGGACTCCGTGCTCAAGCAGTATCAGAAGACTGTGCGTCCCATGTTCATGCAGTTCATCGACCCGTCCAAGCAGTATGCCGACGTGATCGTGCCCCGTGGCGGCAAGAACCGCATCGCCATCGACATGCTCAAGGCGCGTATCCGCCATATGTTGATTGGTTGAGAGAAAACAAGCCGGGTGATGCCCGGCTTTTTTTAATGAATCTTTTGTCAGGAGAGTCGCAGAATGCGTCTTTGTGATACCGATATCGAACGGCACCTGGATGAAGGCAAGATCGTCATCGAGCCGCGGCCCGGTGTTGAGCGGATCAGCGGCGTCAGCGTCGATGTGCTGCTGGGCAACGAGTTTCGGGTGTTTCGCGATCATACCGCGCCTTACATCGACCTTGGCGGTACCAGTGCCGAGATGGCCGATGCCATCGAGCGGGTGATGAGCGAGGAGATCCACGTGCCGGACGGTGAAGCCTTCTATCTGCACCCGGGTCAGCTGGCGCTGGCGGTGACCTATGAATCGGTTACCTTGCCCGCCGATATTGTCGGCTGGCTGGATGGTCGCTCATCCCTGGCGCGCCTGGGCCTCATGGTGCACGTCACCGCCCACCGCATCGATCCGGGCTGGTCCGGTCGCATCGTGCTGGAGTTTTACAACGGCGGCAAGTTGCCTCTGGCCCTGCGTCCCAAGATGAAGATCGGTGCTCTGAACTTCGAGATGCTGTCAGGTACCGCGGCTCGCCCGTACAACAAACGGGAAAATGCCAAATACAAGAGTCAGCAAGGGGCTGTGGCCAGCCGGATCAACCAGGATTGATCCCCGCACCGTGCGGCTTGTCTATGGAGGAGGGTGCCAAGGCACCCTCTTTTATATCTGGCAAAAGGAAACGGACGTGCCGAGTGGGTTGAAAAGCGGCCTTTTTCGGGACATCGAGCTATGCTTCGGCTTTGATTGGCGCCTATCCACAGCAATGGAATGGACTTAAATTAATCCTCGACAAGCCCCGTTCCTACAGGCCCTAAGACATTTTCTGACGGAATGCCCTTTTTTTTTTTTGCTGAAATATTTCAACAACGGGTATGGCGCATCGAGCCTTCTGGCATAATCCGCCGCAACTCATAAACAGGTTCGTTTTTATGTTTGAAATGTTTAGTGGTTTGGGTTTGTGGTGGTCAATCGGTTTGGTATTGGCCGTTTTTTTTGTGCTGGCCTATGAATTCATCAACGGCTTTCACGATACCGCCAACGCGGTAGCAACGGTTATCTATACCAAGGCGATGCCGGCTCATATGGCGGTGGTGGCTTCCGGTCTGTTCAATTTCGCCGGTGTCATGCTGGGTGGGTTGGGGGTGGCCTATGCCATCGTTCACCTGCTGCCCATCGATCTGCTGCTTGGCATGGACTCTACCCAGGGTCTGATCATGGTGTTCTCCCTGCTGTTCTCGGCCATCGTCTGGAACCTGGGAACCTGGTACTTCGGCATTCCGGCATCCAGCTCCCACACCCTGATCGGTTCCATCCTGGGGGTAGGCGGCGCCTATGCCCTGATCAGCCATCAACCCCTGAAAGAGGGTATCAACGTCGGCAAAGCCATCGACATCATGCTCTCTCTCATCATCTCTCCCACCGTGGGCTTCATCATTGCCGCCCTGCTGCTGTTCGCCATGAAGCGCGTATGGCTTGGCAGCAAGATCCACAAGACCCCGGAAGAGCGCCTGCTGGTGGACGGCAAGAAGCATCCACCATTCTGGGCCCGTGTCACTCTGATTTGCTCCGCAATGGGGGTGAGCTTCGTGCACGGCTCCAACGATGGCCAGAAAGGCATCGGTCTGGTGATGCTGGTGCTGATCTGCATGGCGCCTGCTTATTTTGCGCTGGACATGAACAGCCGCTCCTATGATCTGGACAGAACCCAGGATGCCAACCAGCGCATCATGGAGATCTACCAGCGTAACCAGGAACAGGTTTCCCATCTGGTGAACTTCAGTGTGCCTGCCAAAGCCCAAGAAGAGCTGATGAGTCACTGTGCGGCAGGGGAGGCCCTGCAGGCCATGGCGACCCTCGACAAGCGTCTGGGCCAGGTGCGCACCTACGAGGAGATGAACCTGGTGGATCGCCGCGAGGTGCGTCGTCTGCTGCTGTGCATCGACGACACTGCCCGCAAGGTCTCCAAGTTGCCACTGCCGGCCAAGGAGCTGACCGATCTCGCCAAATGGCGCAAGGATCTGACCGCCACGGCCGAATATGCGCCGACCTGGGTCATCGTGTCCATCGCCCTGGCGCTCGGTTGCGGCACCATGGTGGGCTGGCGTCGTATCGTCTACACGGTAGGGGAGAAGATCGGTTCCTCCGGCATGACCTACAGCCAGGGCATTGCAGCCCAGATCACGGCCGCCGCGTCCATCGGGATTGCGAGTCTGACCGGGATGCCGGTGTCCACCACCCACATTCTCTCCTCCGCGGTGGCGGGGACCATGGTGGCCAACAAGTCCGGCCTGCAGAGCCAGACCATCAAGACCATTCTGCTGGCCTGGGTGCTGACATTGCCGCTCACCATGCTGCTCTCCGGCGGTCTCTTCCTGCTGAACAACCATCTCTTTGGCGGGTAAGACGACAGTCATTGGAAATGAAACAAGGGCCTTCGGGCCCTTTTTTGTTGCCTGGTGAATGTCACGTCATGCGGCAATAGTTCAATGAGTGATAGCTGTATGCCATCAGACAAGAAGTTGAATGACATTATCTATCACCTCTTTGGCTTCTCTACATCCCTGAACCACTCGTTGTGCACAGTGAGGGGAACCTGCCTGTGCGACGCCTTGTTACGAGCCGCCCCTTGCACGTGAAGCTGAAGGGAGGGCGTTCAATGCTCACTAAAAATGATGAGGGTGAAGAGTGCCACAGGTTGCCCTATGTCTGGCATTCCCGTTCAACCTGCGTTGTCTCAGCCACCACGAATACACCGACAGAGCAACCAAAAGGGGCTGCCAGACTGTTTGCCAATGGCTTCATATGCTATCAATGCACGAACCCTGTCGACAAAGCAGAGCATGTCGTGACGCTTTGACAGAGATGAATCCTCTGTCTGATGTGTTATTCACGTCTTGCTTGGACTGAGTGTGTGTGGTCGCTGAACATCGGGAAAGCGGCGGATATCGAACGGGCAGGGGGGGAGAGCAAGGCGATGTCAGCCCCAAAAAAGAGACAAAAAAAGAGCCACACAATGTGTGGCTCTTTATTCAGACTAACGAGTCTGCTCAGGGGCGACCGGCCGGGCTGGTTGCCACGTTGCTGGCAGCGGTGCTGCCACCGTGGCGACCGGAGGTCACGACTTCGCTGCGTACCAGGGGAGCGTACTCCACGGGTTCACGGGGTGTCGGGGCAGGAGCCGCAGCCGGCGTTGCCATGGGGGCATAAGCCTTGCGGGCACGGGCCAATACACCGGCACCCTTGCTGACCTTCACTTCGGGGCTGGTTGCTGGCTCGGTTTGCACCACTGCAGCCGGCATCTCGACGACCTTCGCCTCGGCGGTGGCCGTCTCCTCAGCGATCACGACAGGTGCCGCTTCAGCAACCGGTGCAACCTCTTCTGGGATGGCCTCCACTTGCTGGGTCTGCTCGACAGCGTCGATCAAGGCTACAGGTTCGTCATGAGAGGCGGTGTCGACGATAGGTTCGACCATCTCGGGTTCGACAACTGCCACTTCGGCGGCGGGTTCAGCGTCTGCTTGCGCAGCCTGTTCAACTTCGTCAGTGGAGGGCGCGTCCACTGCCTGGGCTGCCAGTGCTTGCTCTGCCGCTTCCTCAGCAACGGCTTCAGCCACCACGTGCTCGGTCAGAGCGGCGGAGGCCTGCAGGGCTGCTGCAACCGCTTCTGCGCTCGGAATGGTGATGACAGGCACAACCGGTTCTTCCACCTTCACCTGAGCCGCATCGGCCTGGGCCGCGGTAGTCAGCTGCACTTCACCTTGTGCTTCGTCTTCACGCTGGCCACGAGCCTCTTCGTTGATGCGCTTGCGACGTTGCCCTTCGATGCGCTGATTGCGCGGGGTTCGGCGGGAACGACGCTGACCTTCGCCTTGCTCTTCTTGCTGCTCAGCGGCGGCTTGCACGTCGGCGACATCGGTGATTTGCTCGTCAGTCGGCAGGGCAGGGGTGTCGGTCGCGGCGACATCGACACGGATCTGCTTGCGCAGTTGGCGACGTTCGCGGCGCTCGGCAACTTTCTGCTCTTTTTCCTGACGCGGTTCAGCGCTGGCGACCGCAGTATCAACGGTATCAACCGCCTCGACGATCACCTCGGCACGGGGTTCGCGGGGGGCGCGAGGTTCACGAGCCGGACGCGGGGCACGAGGTTCGCGCTCCTGGCGGGGTTCGCGAGGCTCACGCTCCATGCGCTGTTCGGTGCGCACGTCACCACGGGGTTCCCGCTCTTGACGAGGCTCACGATCTTTGCGCGGGCGACGATTGCGATCACTGCTCTCGCGGCTGGCTGCGCCTTCACGCTTCTCGCCGGCCTCGGCATTGCGACTGCCGCGGTTGTCGTCACGACGGCCACGTTGACCACGGCTGCGGGATTCATCGCGCTGGTGACGGTGCCCGTCATCCTTGCGAGCTTCGCGCTGGGCGGCCGGTTTGTCGGCAGGCGCCTTCACCTCGGCCGGAGCCGCATCGGAGGAGGCACCGAACAGGCCGGAGAAGGCCTTGGCCAGCTTGCCAAAGAAGCCGACTTGTTCTGCAACCGGAGCGGGAGTCGCAACAGGAGCCGGGGCGGCGGGCGCAACCGGCTGAGGAGCCGGGGCAAACCCTTGCAGCAGCGGTTGTTCACGCTCGACTACCTGAGCCTGGCGCGGCTGATAGACCGGCTTGGCAATTTCGGTTTTGAGCTCGTAGCTGGCCGCTTCCGGGATCTCGTTCTGACGGATGCGGGTCACTTCGTAGTGCGGGGTTTCCAGATGCTGGTTCGGAATGATGTAGACACGCACATCATTGCGCTGTTCCAGATTGGCGATGGAGGTACGCTTCTCGTTGAGCAGATAGGCGGCCACATCGACTGGCACCTGGGCATGCACCTGCTCGGTGTTGTCCTTCATGGCCTCTTCTTCGATGAGACGCAGGATGGACAGGGCGAGGGATTCGTTGTCACGGATGACCCCCTGACCCTGGCAACGGGGGCAGATATGGCTGCTGGACTCGTTGAGGGAGGGACGCAGACGCTGGCGAGACATCTCCAGCAGACCGAAACGGGAGATACGGCCCAGCTGGATACGGGCACGATCCTGATGCACCGCTTCACGCAGACGGTTTTCCACTTCGCGCTGATGGCGAACCGGGGTCATGTCGATGAAGTCGATGACAATCAGGCCACCCAGGTCACGCAGGCGCAATTGACGGGCAATCTCGTCGGCCGCTTCCAGGTTGGTCTGCAGGGCGGTCTCTTCGATATCGCCGCCCTTGGTGGCGCGGGAGGAGTTGATATCAATGGAGGTCAGTGCTTCGGTCGGGTCGATGACGATGCTGCCGCCGGAGGGCAGGCGCACTTCGCGCTGGAAGGCCGATTCGATCTGGCTCTCGATCTGGAAGTGGTTGAACAGAGCGACATCGCCCTTGTACAGCTTCACGCGATTGAGGAAATCGGGACGGACCAGCTCGATATGCGACTTGGCGCGCTCGAAGATGACCGGGTTGTCGATCAGGATCTCGCCCACATCGCGACGCAGATAGTCACGGATGGCGCGCACGATGACGTTGCTTTCCTGGTGAATGAGCACCGGAGCGGAACGTTGTTGTGACGCCTTGTGGATGGAGTCCCAGTGATTGAGCAGAACGTTCAGATCCCACTCCAGCTCTTCCGGGGACTTGCCCACACCGGCAGTGCGCACGATGAGGCCCATGCCGTCCGGTACGGTCAGTCCGCTCAGGGCTTCCTTCAGCTCGGTCCGCTCGTCACCCTCGATGCGACGGGAGATGCCGCCGGCACGGGGGTTGTTCGGCATCAGCACCAAGTAGCTGCCAGCCAGACTGATGAAGGTGGTCAGGGCTGCGCCCTTGGTACCACGCTCTTCCTTGTCGATCTGGACAATCACTTCCTGGCCTTCGCGGACCACTTCTTTGATGTTGGGACGACCCTGATAGGAGTAACCGGAGGGGAAGTAATTGCGGGCGATTTCCTTTAACGGCAGGAAACCGTGGCGTTCGGCGCCATAGTCAACAAAAGCAGCTTCGAGACTGGGTTCTACTCGGGTGATTTTGCCCTTGTAAATGTTCGCTTTTTTCTGCTCGTGTCCCGGACTTTCAATATCCAAATCGTAGAGCTGTTGTCCGTCAACCAGCGCTACGCGCAACTCCTCTTCCTGAGTCGCGTTGATTAGCATTCTTTTCATTGAGTTCTCATTATTTTGTCATTTTGATTCCTCCACTGGGTCCTGCCGGCGCCGGCCTCGGGTCTTCAGCATGCTGGGGCAACCTCCCGGTTGGGGTATGCATGAGGCGCAAACTAAGGGCACTCTGGTTCAGCCTTCTCGAGAGGGCGTGAATTAAGGATACCGATGTGGAGACAATTTACGTCGGTTCTGTTTGTGTTCTCCATGCGTTGTACCTCGCACCCGGGAACCGTCATGTTCTTGTATACACGGTGTTTCGGGATTGGGTGGCATACATTTTGGCCACTTAGTACAAGGCTTGAACACAATGACAAAACCTTGTTTATTATCCCATTTAAACCACTTTTATAGCAAGACGCCATTTTTTAACAAAGCATGGAGCCAAGGGCTGTCAGCGGTGTTAAAATCCGCGCCATGACACAGATACATCAACAAGTGCAGCTGCTCACCATCGAAGCTGAGCATGACGGGCAGCGCATCGACAATTTTCTCAAGACTCAGTTAAAGGGCGTCCCCAAGAGCCTGATTTATCGCATCCTTCGAAAAGGGGAGGTGCGGGTCAACAAGAAGCGCATCAAACCGGAATACAAGCTTTGTGCCGGTGACGAGGTGCGGGTGCCCCCCGTGCGTGTGGCCGAGAAGAATGAGTTGCCTTCTGCCAACCTCGGCAGCATCCAGCGTCTGGAGAGCCAGATCCTGTTTGAAGACGATGCCATGATAGTGCTCAACAAGCCGTCCGGCATGGCAGTGCACGGCGGCAGCGGCCTCAGCTTTGGTGTCATCGAAGGGCTGCGTGCCCTGCGCCCCGAAGCCCGTTTCCTCGAACTGGTGCACCGGCTGGATCGCGACACCTCCGGCGTGCTGCTGGTTGCCAAGAAGCGCAGTGCCCTGCGCAGCCTGCACGAGCAGCTGCGGGTCAAGACCATGCGCAAGCAGTATCTGGCGCTGGTGCGCGGCCAGTGGCAACCCCACGTCAAGGTGGTCAATGCGCCACTTCGCAAAAATGATCTGCAATCCGGCGAGCGGGTGGTGCGGGTCAGCAGCGATGGCAAACCCTCCGAGACCCGGTTCCGGATTGCCCGTCAATTTGCCGAAGCCACTCTGGTCGAGTGCAGCCCCATCACTGGCCGTACCCACCAGATCCGTGTCCACACCCAGCACGCCGGCCATCCCATCGCCTGCGATGACAAATATGGTGAGGCCGGGTTTGATGAAAAAATGCGGGGGCAGGGGCTAAAGCGTCTGTTCCTGCACGCCTGGAAGCTCACCTTTACTCATCCGGTAGATGAGCGGGAGATGCAGGTGGAAGCGCCATTGTCACCGGAGCTTGAGGCGTTCCTCGCCAAGCTGCCACGCTGACAGCCATGAAAAACGGGAGCCAAGGCTCCCGTTTTTCATGGCAGAGTTCTTGTTATGGCAGAGCCAGGCCGTGGCGACCCAGGAGATCAACCAAGCCTATCAGGGGAAGACCGACAAGGGCGTTGGGATCGCGCCCCTCCAGCGCCTTGAACAAGACGATGCCCATTCCCTCGCATTTGAAGCTGCCGGCACAATCCAGAGGACGTTCGGCCTCCACATAGCGACGGATGGCGGCTTCGTCGAGCGAGCGAAAATGCACGGTGAAAGGCTCGACGAGCTGCTCGGCATGGCCATTCGCAGCATTGATCACACAGAGCCCGGTGTAAAAGATGACGCGCTTGCCTTGTGCCCGCAGCAACTGCTCGACCGCCTTCTCCACCGTGCCGGGTTTGCCGAGGATCTGCCCGTCACAGACGCACACCTGATCTGAACCGATGATCAATCCTTGATCACGGTCAGCGGCAACGGCATTCGCCTTGGCAAACGCCAATCTGCTGACCAGAGCTTCTGCGGTCTCCCCGTGTCGCGCCGTCTCATCGACTTGAGGCGCAGCACAGTGAAATGGCTGACCGAGTTTTTCCAGCAAGGTCTTGCGGTAGGACGAGGTGGACGCGAGGATCAAGGAAGGCTGCATGTTTTGATGATATCCATTTATAAATCAATTGGTTGATTCTATCTGTGCAGATGGGGCCACGCAAACAGGAGATGTCTACGAGCGGGACTCGCCTAATTAGCGGGAAGCATGCATGCTGAGGAAACCACAGCACAAACACAAGAGATCGGAATTGAGCGTGATGACACGATATGCGGCCTTGGTCATGGCACTGATCTCCTTCGCCAGCTGGGCAGGGACATGGCAACTTCGCCAGGGGGATGAAGGGGTGATGCTTTGGACCCAGCCACATCCTCCGACCTCTTTTCAGGCCTTACGTCTGGAGATGCGGGTGAATGCCGATCCTGGCGCGCTGATCACGGTGCTGCGGAACACGGCGCGCCATGAAGAGTGGTTGCCCCAGAGCCGTGAAGTCAGGGTGCTGGCCAGATCGGGTCCCGACGATGATCTGGTCTATACCCGCCTGGCATCTCCCTGGCCGGTGCAAGACAGGGAGCTCATCACCCGCTCCCATCTGAGTCGACGCATCGATTGCGGCCTGACTCTCGAGGTGTGGGCAGAGCCGAATGCCCTGCCATTGCATGCAGGGCTGTTCCGGATCCAGGAAAGCGCCGGACGGTGGGAGGCGCTCCCCCAACGGGATGGCAGCACACTCGTTCGGCTCGAAACCTATACCAACCCGGGCAACAACTTGCCGGGCTGGCTGGTCAATCCCATTGCCATCAAGGCTGCCGTGGGCAGTTTCAAAGCCATACGCCGACTGATGGAAGCCGAGCCCAGAGTGGCTGCGACACCAGGCCTGCTGGGGAGCGACCCGCGCTGTTCTGCCACCTGATGAGACACCAAGGAGCACATCCGGTGGGCAGACAGGGGAGGGGAACAGGATCCTGTGCCAGATCCTGCACGATATGGCATAATCGGCCACCGATGAGCACAAGTTCCTCTTGCAGGGGCCTGTGAAGGTAAAATCATCGGCGGTAAGGACTTTTTCCTTTGACTATCCCTTGTTGGACCTATAATATTCGCGCCCTATGCAAAAGGTGAAGTTGCCCGTTAAGGTTGATCCAGTCCGTAATGCCTTGAAGCTACTCGATTATGTCGGGATAGTGGAAAAGTCGCAGATGCCCAGGCTGGAGGAATCAACCGAAGGCTTGCGAAGTGATGTGGATGTCACACTGCACTTTGGCAAAGATGTCCAGAAGTTGACCGTTATGAAAGGCACTGCCCATGCCAAGGTCGACCTGGTTTGCCAGCGTTGTGGTGAGACATTTGAACACCTTTGTGAAGCTAGTTTTATTTACACTCCGCTGTTCGAAAGAACAAACGAGGAAGAACTGCCGGAAGCTTATGAGCCCATTGAATTGGACGAAAACGGCGAGATAGATCTTCATCAAATCCTGGAGGATGAACTCATCCTCTCGTTGCCTCAGGTAGCCATGCATCCGGTGGATGTGTGTCCCAGAGGAAACATGGAGATGACCTGGGGTGAAATCGAACCTGCTGATGAGCGGCCGAATCCCTTTGCAGTTCTTGAAGCGCTCAAACGTAAGTGAATTTTAGGAGTTAGCCTACCATGGCCGTACAACAGAACCGTAAAACCCGCGCCAAGCGTGGCATGCGTCGTTCCCACGATGCGCTGACCACCGCTGCCCTGACTGTTGATCAGACCAGTGGCGAAATTCATCGTCGTCACCACGTGACTGCCGATGGTTTCTACCGCGGTAAAAAGGTAATCGCTTAAGGATTGCCTTTGTCTACGCAAACTGTCGCGCTAGACATAATGGGGGGAGATATCGGCCCCTCGGAAACAGTGCCTGCCGCCGTGCAGGCACTGTCTCTTCTACCCCAGCTAAAACTTGTTCTGGTCGGTGATCAACACCAGACTGCCCCTCTTCTGCAGCAACATGGCCTGCTCAACCACCCTCGCGTTCGTCTCGTGCATGCCTCCCAGGTCGTGGGCATGGGCGAAAAGCCTATCGTGGCGCTGCGTACCCTGAAAGACTCCTCCATGCGCGTGACCCTAGATCTGGTCAAGATCGGCGCTGCCGATGCCTGTGTCAGTGCCGGCAACACCGGTGCCTTGATGGCCATGGCCAAGTGCGTGCTCAAATCCTTGCCCGGTGTTGACCGGCCAGCCCTCATCAAGGCGCTGCCCACATTGGGTGGAAAACGGACCGTGATGCTGGATCTGGGTGCGAACGTGAGCTGTGATGCCGACACCTTGCTGCAATTTGCCGTGATGGGCGCTGTGGTTGCAGAGAAGGTCGAGGGGATACCTTCACCCAGAGTGGCACTGCTCAACGTGGGGGAGGAGGAGATCAAGGGCAACGACCTGGTGCGCCACAGCGCCGAGTTGCTGCGCCAATGCTCCGCCCTGAATTTTGTCGGTTTTATCGAGGGTGACAGGATCTTCAGCGGCGAGTGCGACGTGATCGTCTGCGACGGTTTCGTGGGCAACGTGGCGCTCAAGACCGCGGAGGGGGTGGTGCGGATGATGGCCGAACTGGCCGGATATCCGCGCAAAAAACGCAGTTTTCTTGGTCGACTCGCCGGATTTATGTTCAAACGGCGTTTCTCTTACCTGAACCCCGACCAGTATAATGGCGCGAGTCTGTTAGGATTGCGCGGCATTGTGGTAAAAAGCCATGGGCGGGCCGAGCGCCGCGCTCTGTGTCATGCGATTCTGCTGGCTGCACAAGAAGCCAGACATCAACTTCCATTGCAAATTGCAGATCGCCTTGAATCTGTCTTTTCCGACAGGGATTTATAAAACTCTATGCATAGCAAAATTCTGGGTACTGGCAGTTATCTGCCGAGTTCGGTTCGTACCAACGCCGATCTTGAACAGATGGTTGAAACCAGTGACGAATGGATCGTGGAACGCACCGGGATCCGTGAACGCCGTATCGCCGGAGCCGACGAAACCGTCGCGACCCTTTCTCATCAGGCGGCCTTGCGTGCGCTTGATGCGGCAGGTCTGACTG
This sequence comes from Aeromonas sp. QDB14, assembly GCF_027707845.1. Taxonomy (NCBI): domain Bacteria; kingdom Pseudomonadati; phylum Pseudomonadota; class Gammaproteobacteria; order Aeromonadales; family Aeromonadaceae; genus Aeromonas; species Aeromonas sp. QDB14. Next base: position 19,371 of record NZ_JAPCJD010000055.1, read on the forward strand.
CCGCCGATCTGGACATGATAGTGCTGGCCACCACCAGCGCAGAGAATGCCTTCCCAGCTGCTGCCTGTGAACTGCAGGGGCTGCTTGACGTACCGGGGATCCCGGCCTTTGACGTAGCCGCCGCCTGTGCCGGCTTTACATATGCTCTCGCAATCGCTGATCAGTTCGTCAAATCCGGCGCTGCTCGCCACGTGCTGGTTGTCGGTGCGGACGTGCTGTCACGCATGTGCGATCCCGAGGATCGCGGCACCATCATCCTGTTCGGGGATGGGGCAGGGGCCGTGGTCATCGGTGCCAGCGAAACGCCGGGCATTCTCTCCACCCATCTGCATGCGGATGGCCGTTACGGCGATCTGCTCAAGCTGCCGCAGCCGCGCCGCGGCATGCCGGGGGCCGAGCTTGAAGCCTACATGTACATGAAGGGCAACGATGTGTTCAAGGTAGCGGTCACCCGTTTGAGCGAGATCGTCACCGAGACCCTGGCCGCCGCCGGCATCGCGCCGAGCGAGCTGGACTGGCTGGTGCCTCATCAGGCCAACTTCCGCATCATCAGCGCCACCGCCAAGAAGCTTGGCATGGGGCTGGACAAGGTAGTGCTGACCCTCGACAAGCACGGCAACACCTCTGCCGCCTCCGTGCCCATCGCCTTTGATGAAGGGGTGCGTGATGGTCGCATCAAACCAGGCCAGCTGGTCCTGCTGGAAGCCTTCGGCGGCGGTTTTGCCTGGGGCTCTGCGCTGGTTCGCCTCTGATACCGAGCGGTGCCCGGTCCTCGGGCGCCCGCTTACCGAATTCGTCTTACCTTAAAGGAATCAATGATGACCCGATTTGCCATTGCCTTCCCGGGACAAGGCTCCCAGAGCGTCGGCATGCTGGCCGAGCTGGCCGAGCAACACGCCGTGATTAAAGAGACCTTCGCCGAGGCGAGCCAGGTGCTGGGTTATGACCTGTTTGCCCTGGTCATGGAAGGGCCGGCCGAGGATCTGAACAAGACCTGGCGCACCCAGCCCGCACTGCTGACCGCCTCCGTCGCGCTGTGGCGCCTGTGGCAGCAACAGGGGGGGGCAACCCCCGTCGTGATGGCCGGCCACAGCCTGGGGGAATACTCCGCTCTGGTGTGCAGCGGCGCGCTGGCGTTTGCCGATGCCGTCAAACTGGTCGAGCTGCGTGGTCTGGCCATGCAGGAAGCCGTACCGGAAGGCACTGGCGCCATGGCTGCCATCATCGGTCTGGACAACGAAAGCATCGCTGCCAACTGTGAGAAAGCGGCCCAGGGGCAGGTGGTCTCTCCGGTCAACTTCAACTCTCCGGGCCAGGTGGTCATCGCCGGCCACAAAGAGGCGGTCGAGCGTGCCAACGTGCTGATGAAAGAGTCAGGTGCCAAGCGTGCTCTGCCGCTGCCGGTCTCCGTACCCTCCCACTGCGCCCTGATGAAACCGGCCGCAGAAAAGCTGGCCGCCGCCCTGGATGGGATCGAGATCAAGGTTCCTGCCATCGCCGTCATCAATAATGTCGACGTCTCTTGTGAGCAGGATCCTGCCGCCATCAAGCAAGCCCTGGTGCGTCAGCTGTTCAGCCCGGTTCGCTGGACTGAAACGGTAGAGCGCATGGCAAACGACGGTGTAACCCTCGAAATCGAGATGGGCCCGGGCAAGGTGTTGACCGGCCTGGCCAAGCGTATCGATGCGCGAGTGGAAGGTATTCACGCCAACGACGTCGCCTCGTTCGAGCAGGCGCTGGCCCAGATCAAGTAAACAGGAGCAAGTCATGAGTTTTACCGATAAGGTTGTGTTGGTCACTGGCGCCAGCCGTGGCATTGGTCGTGCGATTGCGGAGACGTTTGCTGCTCGTGGCGCCAAAGTCGTGGGTACCGCGACCAGCGAGAGCGGTGCCGAAGCGATCACTGCTTACCTGGGTGAGCAAGGCTGCGGCATGGCACTGAACGTGACCAGTCAGGAATCTATCGAAACCGTCTTCGCCGCCATCAAGGCGCGTTTTGGCGACATCGACATCCTGATCAACAACGCCGGCATCACCCGCGACAACCTGCTGATGCGGATGAAGGATGACGAGTGGAACGAGATCATCGACACCAATCTCACCTCCCTGTACCGTCTGAGCAAGCCGGTATTGCGTGCCATGATGAAGAAGCGCAACGGTCGCATCATCAGCATCGGTTCCGTGGTCGGCACCATGGGCAACGCCGGTCAGGTCAACTATGCTGCTGCCAAGGCTGGTCTGGTTGGCTTTACCAAGTCGCTGGCCCGTGAAGTGGCATCCCGTGGCATCACGGTGAATGCGGTTGCTCCCGGTTTCATCGAGACCGACATGACCAAGGCGCTCAATGAAGAGCAGCGCGCCGGCATCATGAATCAGGTGCCTGCCGCCCGTTTGGGCGATCCGAAAGAAATTGCTGCCGCTGTGGTATTCTTGGCATCGGATGATGCCGCCTATATTACCGGCGAAACCCTGCATGTTAATGGCGGGATGTACATGGTGTAATCAATTTTTCGTGAGTTCTGTTCAAATTTGCGATAATACGCCGAAGTTTGGCGAATTTCGTGGTTTGACCAGCGGCAAGTCACTTGCAAACTCACGTCAATTGAATACACTACCCCAACCAGACGCAATAGCGTATTTTTAAAGGAAAATTCAGGTCATGAGCAACATCGAAGAACGCGTAAAGAAAATCATCATCGAACAACTGGGTGTTAAAGAAGAAGACGTGAAGAACGCTGCCTCCTTCGTCGACGACCTGGGCGCTGACTCTTTGGATACCGTTGAACTGGTAATGGCGCTGGAAGAAGAATTCGATACCGAAATTCCTGATGAAGAAGCCGAGAAGATCACCACTGTTCAAGCGGCTATCGACTACATCACCGCTAATCAGGAATAAGTTCCTGTTCTGAAAGAAGCGGCCCAAGGGCCGCTTCTTTTATGTTTACCCCTTTCAAAACACCTCTCGGAGACTACCTCAGTGTCAAAACGCAGAGTCGTGGTGACCGGCTTGGGGATGCTTTCCCCGGTAGGCAACACTGCCGAATCCAGCTGGCAAGCCCTGCTCAACGGGCAGAGCGGCATTTCCCTCATCGACCACTTTGATGCAAGCGAGTTCGCAACCCGTTTCGCAGGCCTGGTCAAGGATTTCGACCCCGAAGAGTTCGGCATCAACCGCAAAGAAGCCCGCAAGATGGATCTCTTCATCCAGTATGGCGTGGCGGCGGGTGTTCAGGCCCTGGAAGATTCCGGCCTGATCATCAACGAAGAGAACGCGGAGCGGGTAGGCGTTGCCATCGGCTCTGGTATCGGCGGTCTGGGTCTGATTGAGCAGAACCACAGCAGCCTCATCAATGGCGGCCCCCGCAAACTGAGCCCTTTCTTCGTTCCGTCCACCATCATCAATATGGTGTCCGGTCATCTTTCCATCATGAAAGGCATGCAGGGCCCGAACATCGCCGTGACAACCGCCTGTACCACGGGTACCCATGCCATCGGCATGGCTGGCCGGATGATCGCCTATGGCGATGCGGACGTGATGGTCGCCGGTGGTGCCGAGAAAGCCTCCACCCCCATGGGCATGGGCGGCTTTGCCGCTGCCAAGGCGCTCTCCACCCGCAATGACGAACCACAGAAGGCGAGCCGCCCCTGGGACAAGGATCGCGACGGTTTCGTGCTGGGCGACGGTGCCGGCGTACTGGTGCTGGAAGAGTATGAACATGCCAAGGCTCGCGGCGCCAAGATCTATGCCGAGCTGGTCGGCTTTGGCATGAGCGGGGATGCCTATCACATGACGGCCCCTCCCTCGGACGGCGATGGTGGCGCACGCGCCATGAAGAACGCCATCAAGGATGCTGGCATTGCACCCGAGCAGATCGGTTACATCAATGCCCACGGTACCTCCACCCCCCTTGGGGATGTGGCAGAGCTGCGCGGCATGAAGAAGGTGTTTGGTGAACATGTCAGCGCCCTGATGGTCAGCTCCACCAAGTCCATGACAGGCCACCTGTTGGGTGCGGCTGGCGCCATCGAGGCGATCATCACCGTGCTCTCTCTGCGTGACCAGATGGTGCCTCCCACCATCAACCTGGACAACCCGGATGATGAGTGCGACCTGGATCTGGTGCCGCACGTTGCCAAGGCCGGCAGCTTCGAATATGCCCTCTCCAATTCCTTCGGTTTTGGCGGCACCAATGGCTCCCTGATCTTCAAACGCGTATAATTCGCTTTGGGCGAATGATAAGGCCCGATACGGCAGTATCGGGCCTTTTTTATCGGAGGGATCCCCTTGCTGATTAATGGAATACCCACAGAAACACTGTCAGCCAGGGATCGTGGACTGGCATACGGTGATGGTCATTTCACCACCATGCTGGTGAGGGAAGGGAAGGTACTCTGGTGGCAGGACCATCTGGCCCGGCTGCAACATGCCAACGCCCGGCTTGGTTTTGGCGAGCACTCCTGGGACCTGCTTGCCGACGAGGCGGCGCAGCTGGCTTCTGGGCAGACACAGGCTGTCGTCAAGATAATGCTGACCCGGGGCGCCGGTGGGCGGGGATATGACGGCGCAGGCTGTGACACGCCCACTCGCATCGTCTCTTTGGCACCTTATCCTGAGCATTATCATGATTGGCAGCAAACCGGCATCAATGCCCTGGTATGCCAGCAGCAGCTTGGGGACAGTCCCATGCTCGCCGGTCTCAAGACGCTGGGGCGCCTCGAACAAGTGATGCTGAAGCGCGAACTTGCTGCGCGTGGCGGGGTCGAAGGTATAGTCTTGAACAGCCGGGGATTTCTGGTAGAAGGGGTCAGCGCCAATCTGTTTTGGCGTCGTGGCAGGACGGTGTTCACACCGGATCTCACCCGCGCCGGGATCGATGGCATCATGCGCAAGCGCGTGATGACGATGCTTAAACAGATGGGCATTGAACTGCGTGTCGTGGAGGCTCCATTGGAGTCACTCTGGCAGGCGGAAGAGGTCTGGCTGACCAATACCCTCATGGGCATAGTCCCGGTCACCCGCATCGGGGATATGCACTATCCCAGCCCGGTATTGATCCGCCGTTTACAGGAGCGCTTGGTCATTGAAGTTTAATCGGCTTTACACCCTGCTCGCGGGGGCGGCACTCTCTGTCGCCGTTGCTGGAGGGTACGTGTATCACAAGTGGCAACAGGTGGAGACGCTCACCAACAAGGGGCCAACCCGCCTCTTTACCGTCGAAAAAGGCGCCCATGCGGCGCGCCTGATTGCCGAACTGGGGGAGGGGGAAACCAGCCCCTGGGCGGTGCGTCTCTGGTTGCGCGGTCATCCCGAACTGGTGGCCATCAAGTCCGGCACCTATGAAATCAAGGAAGGGGCGCCGCTCAAGGAGACTCTCTCTCTCTTTGCTTCCGGCAAGGAGTTTCACTTCAGCCTGACCTTTGTCGAAGGGTCCCGATTTGAGGATTGGCTGAAGCAACTTTCCAGCGCCCCCTATCTGGAGCGCCTGACTCTGGAGCAGAGCGAAACCGAACTGGCTCAGGAACTCGGCATCGAAAACGGCAAGCTGGAGGGGTGGTTCCTGCCGGAAACCTACGCCTATACCACTCATGCCAGCGATCTCTCCATCCTGCGTCGCGCCTATCAGGACATGAAAACGTTCCTGGAGGCTTCCTGGGAGAAGCGTCAGGCCAATCTGCCCTACAAGACACCCTATGAGGCGCTCATCATGGCCTCCATCATCGAAAAAGAGACGGGCCAACCGGATGAACGAGCCCAGATTGCTTCTGTGTTCGTCAACCGTCTACGCCTTGGCATGAAGTTGCAGACCGACCCTACCGTCATCTACGGGGTGAAGGAGAGGTACGATGGCAACATTCGCCGCAGCGATCTGACCGACGTGAACCCCTACAACACCTATGTGATCGACGGTCTGCCTCCGACGCCCATCGCCATGCCGGGCAAGGCCTCCATCGAGGCGGCGCTCAACCCCAAATCGACCGACTATCTCTACTTCGTTGCCAAGGGGGGCGGTGCCCACTACTTCTCCAAGACCCTCGATGAACACAATCGGGCGGTACGTGAATACATATTGAAGAAACCCTAATGTCTAAATTTATCGTGATTGAAGGATTGGAAGGGGCAGGGAAGAGCTCTGCGGTGCGCTATGTGACCGACTATCTGCAAGCCCACGGAGTGGCGCGGATCGAGTGCACCCGGGAGCCAGGAGGTACGCCGCTGGCGGAACGCATGCGGGCCATCGTCAAGGAAGTGCACGACGAGCGCCTGACCGTCGAGGCCGAGCTGCTGTTGATGTACGCCTCCCGGGTACAACTGGTGGAGACCCGGATCAAGCCTGCCCTGGCAGACGGCATCTGGGTAGTGGGCGATCGCCATGATCTCTCCTCCCAGGCCTATCAGGGGGGTGGCCGCGGCATCGATGCGAACCTCATCGGCGCCATCAAACGGGCGGTCCTCGGGGATTTCAAGCCGGATCTGACCCTTTATCTCGACATTGATCCTGCCATCGGCCTGCAACGGGCCCGCCATCGCGGCGAGCTGGACAGGATTGAGCTGGAGCAGATCGGTTTCTTTGAACGTACCCGCCAGCGTTACCTCGAGTTGGCGGCCGCCGATGATTCCATCCAGGTCATCGATGCCGGGTTGCCCCCGGAGCAAGTCAAAGCCGCCATCGAGGCAGCCCTTGAGCATTATCTGGCAAGCGAGGGGCTATGTATCCCTGGCTGATCCCGGATTGGCATGCCCTGAGCGAGACGGCCCGGGCCGGACGGCTCGGGCACGCCTGGTTGCTGCTAGGAGATCCTGGTCTTGGCAAGGAGCAGCTTGCAGAGCGACTGGCGCGACTGCACCTGTGTCAGCATCCACAACGAGGTGAGCCCTGCGGTCAGTGCCACTCCTGCCAACTGTTTGAGAAGGGGCATCACCCGGATCTTGGCACCCTGGGGCCCGAGGGCAAGACCATAGGTGTCGAAGCCATCCGGGAGATTTGCAGCCGCCTCCAGAACACATCCCAGCTTGGTCGCGGCAAGGTGGTGATCATTCAGGAGGCGGAGCGCATGACGGAGTCTGCCGCCAATGCTTTGCTGAAGACGCTGGAAGAGCCGGCTGGCGACAGTCTGTTGCTGCTCATCGCATCCCGGGTATCTCGCCTGCTCCCCACCATCTTGAGCCGTTGTCACAAGCATGTCTGCCAGCTCCCCTCTGAGGGGGAGATCCTTGCCTGGCTCGCCGAGCAGGGCCATCAGGCCACCCAGGCCCAGGTGCGGATCTGCCAGGGTGCGCCGCTGCGGGTGCTGAGCTACATCGAAGCACAGCAAGATGATGCCAGACGGGCATTGCTCGACGGATTTGTCTCGCTGGCATCGGCCCCCACCCGTGCGGCGAATGTCTGTGCCCAGTTGGCCGAGGATACTCAGGTCCGGCTGCACTGGTTGCAGCTCTTCCTGTGCGATGCCCTCAAGCTTCAGGCTGGCTGCGGCCATCATCAACTGGCAATGCCGGATCTTGCATCACTCAGCCAGCAACTGGCAGAGAAACACTCCAGCGAACGGCTCCTGGAAGCTGAACAGCAGCTGGTTGTGCTGAAGGAGGCTTGTCAGCCAGGGCAGCTTTCCAATCCCACCATCCATTTGATGAACTGGCTCAATCGCTGGTTATAAACAAGGTTGTCTATGTTACTCGTTGATTCCCATTGCCATCTCGATCGCTTGAGTTATGGCTCCAAGCAGACCGACATGGCCGATGTACTGGCCAAGGCGGCGCAGCAGAGCGTGGGATATTTTCTCTGCGTGAGTGTGACCCAGGCCCAGTTCCCGACCATGATGGAGGCCATCGCCCCCCATCCCCAGGTGTTTGCCTCCTGCGGTGTTCACCCGCTCAATCAGGATCCCGGGGTGGATGCTGCCTTGCTGCTGACTCAGGCGGCCGATGAGAGAGTGGTGGCCATCGGCGAAACCGGGCTCGACTACTTCTATTCACCGGAAAACAAGGATGTACAGCAAGCCTCTTTCCGCGAACATATCCGGGTAGCCCGGGCACTGAACAAACCGCTCATCATCCACACCCGGGATGCCCAGGAAGACACGCTGCGGATCATGCGAGAGGAGGGGGCCGAACAGGTGGGCGGAGTGCTGCACTGCTTCACCGAGTCCCTCGAAATGGCCGAGGCCGCGATGGCCATGGGGTTCTATATTTCCATCTCGGGAATAGCCACTTTCAAGAACGCCTCAGCCCTGCAGGCAGTGGTCAAGGCGTTGCCCCTGGAGCGACTGATGGTTGAAACCGACTCTCCCTATCTGGCACCGGTTCCGCACCGGGGGAGGGAGAACGAGCCGGCCTTTGTTCGCGACGTTGCCCAATTTATCGCTGATCTTCGCCAGATATCGCTCGCTGAATTGGCGGAGGCCACCAGCCACAATTTCTTCGAATTGTTCAAGTTGGCAAAGCGATAACAGACAACGCCCCGCATAGCGGGGCGTTTTACTATGACAATCTGCACTATCACGCCATCCAAAAACAATCATGCCAAGTTGTTATCTCTCACCTTGTATGGTGGATGCTGACGAGATCAAATCGCCAGCACCTGATAAAACAGAGAAGGGGTGACAGAATGCTTGAGGAATAAATGAGGGGCTGAAATGGGTTAAAAGCACTCTTCATAAGTATCGATAATATTCATTATCGATACTTGATAGATCTGGATGATCCTGTAAGATCCACCGAAACTCCGCTTTAAATCATATAGTTAAGTGAACTACCCACGCCTTCAAAACCCAGTTCAGCAATCTTTGCAGAGCGTCTTCGATCCTCAGCTGAACAGCCGGGCAAGACGCTTCCTGCGCAGCGCCAAAGCCGACTCCACCCTCAATGCCTATCAGGCAGATACCCGCATCTTTGTCTCCTGGTGCCAGCTCCACGGGCTGGATCCCTTGCAGACGACACATCATGACATCATGAATTTTCTGGCGGATCAGGCCGATGGCATCCTGGCCAACTGGGTCTGGCTGGACAAAGAAGAAGGGAAGGGGGAACTTCGCAACGGGGAACCTCGCAAACCGGCCACCCTGGTAAGACGGCTTGCCGGCATTCGTTATGCCTTCAAGCAGAAGGGGATCCACCCCATGCCGACCGAGCATGCGGAGATCAAGGAGATGATGCGGGGCATAGTACGGCTCGGTGATAACCGCAAACGCAAAACGGGGGCGCTGACCCTGAAACCATTGGCCTGCGTGCTGGACGAGATAGATACCAGCAACCTGGCGGGACTTCGGGATTACACCCTGTTGCTCCTGATGTTCAGTGGCGCCTTGCGCCGGTCGGAAGCGGCCAGGATCGAGGTGAATGACGTGCAGTTTGTGGGGCAGGGGATACGCCTTCGTCTCAAACCAAGCAAACATCAGCTCCATGAATCGGAGATAGCACTCATTCCAGGTACCCGGTATTGCCCAGTGTCTGCACTGCAACAATGGCTGAAAAAAAGCCGAATTGCTGAGGGCCCCCTGTTTCGTCGAATGAATCGCTGGGGACAGCTGATGACAGACCCCCTGGGGCCGCAAGGTATCAACCTGATGATCAAGCGGCGAACCGACCAGGCCATCGACGATCTCCACGTCAGTGGCCACAGTTTGCGGCGGGGGTTCATCACCTCGGCGGTGACGGCGGGCAAGCCGATGAACAAGATCATCGAGGTAACAAGGCACAAGGACATGCGCACCTTGCAGGAATATTTCGACGATGCACACAAGTTCTCGGATCACGCCCTGGATGGGTTGTTATAGAAAACCGCGCCTCTGCTTTTTTTATGTTAAATGCTATCCTGTTGATCTGATGGTATATTCAATCCGTCCTCCACAGACATCATGACGGTGGGGGAGTCGTAATCCGATTTACTTTCGTAGAAGATGCCAACGAAAAATGAGAGATAACATTCACGATATAGACATGTCGGAAGGTCACGATAGCCAGGAATTGAAGAAAAGCGCCGCTCAAGAGAACGCCGAACGCCAACGCCAGCACGTGAAGCGCAAGCAGGAGAGTCACAGCCGGTTGCAGTGCTGGATAAGCAATCGTCACGCCGAGCGACTGCATGAACTCGGCCTGCATCTGGAAGACAGTCAGGCATCTCTCATCGAGCAGGCAATCGATCTGCTCTATCAGCACGAACTGCAACAAACGACCAACGCGCAGCAGAGCGATGTCCCCGAGTCGGCAGACATGCTCGAATAGACGATGGTATCGTGCCGGCATGGTTGAAAAAGGGGAGCCCGCAGAATTCGGAAAAAATCGTACGCTAAGGTTTTCCGGGCATCCGTAAGGGCCGAAACTTCCCGTCTTCCAGTCTGCGGCTCTGCCGCCAGACGTAATCGCCGGTTAGGTTGATGTGCTCCCAGC